>DAOVXI010000092.1 GCA_030636245.1 Deltaproteobacteria bacterium | reverse complement strand
TAAACAACAAAAACTATATAGAAGATACCGAGATCGATATGCGCGCCCTTAAAGAAGGGCATGGTAACGGTAGTATCAAAACCTGTCTTATACAGAAAGATTCCCGCTGCAAGCGCCACTACGACCTGACCTGATATCTTTGCAAGAGGCCTTAAACCATCTGATTTCTTTAAAACCACTTTTTTGTAGTCATCAATGAAGCCAATGACACCCATTCCAACAGTTACAAAAAGCAAAAGCCATACGAACTTATTTGACAGGTTGCCCCACAAGAGCACAGAGATCGCTACAACAATAATTATCAATGCACCACCCATTGTTGGCGTTCCCGCCTTACTACTATGCCTTTCCGGAACATCTTCTCTTATGACTTCTTCAACCTGAAGGACCTTAAGTTTTTTGATAACATAAGGTCCCACAACAAAACTTATAACCAAGGCGGTGACCGTTGCATATATCGTTCTAAAAGATATATACTGAAAAACGTTAAATATCGTATGATACTCAGCAAGCGGATATAGCAGATGATAGAACACTCTTTTTTGTCACTCCCTTCAGTCTAAGAAACTAATCAGTCCTTCTACTATCTCTTCTGTCTTAACGCCCCTTGAACCTTTAACAAGGACATTATCTCCAGCTCTGACTTTATCTTTTAAGATCTTTATTGCTTCCTTATTATCTTTGGCAATAAAAACTTTATTAACCCCACCATCTTTTGAGCCTTGGGCAATCTCCTTTGCGAATGTGCCGACCGCTACCACCACATCAATGCCGCACTCAGAGGCGATTAAACCCACTTTAATATGTTCTGAAACCGTATCACTGCCAAGCTCAAGCATCTCGCCCAGCACTGCTATCTTATTTCCTTCTGCGCCCTGGAGTGTTTTCAAGGCTGCCTCGGTCGAGTCCGGGTTGGCATTGTACGTATCATCCAGTATCACTACCCCACCAAAAGTTTTAAGCTCCATCCTTCCTGAAACAGGACCGGTACCGCCGAGTGAGTCTATACCCTTCTCAATATCCATATCCAGTGCGCTTAATATCGCGAGCACACATGCACCGTTATAAGAGTTAGAAGCAAGCGGTGTATCGTACTCAACCGAATAACACCTACCTTCAACATTGTACTCAGCCTTTACACCACTCATGCCGATCTGTCTTGCTTCATCAATACGCACTGTGACATCCGGCGAGAAGCCGAAGTTAACCACAAGGCCATCTCTTTTTTTAGCAGCTTCTACCGCTAAGCTGTCATCAGCATTAACTACCATCACGCCGCCTTCTTTAATATGATCAAAAACCTTTGCCTTTTCATTTGCAACACTCTCTATTGTCCCAAGTCCATGCAAATGACCTCTGCCTATATTAGTTATAACCGCCACATCCGGTTTCACTATCTCGGCGAGTCTATCCATCTCACCCACCTCGTTTATGCCGATCTCAATGACCGCTACATCCATGGAGTCGTCTAACTCAAGTAACGTTAGGGGTACTCCTATAAGGTTATTCAAATTCCCTTTAGTACAAAGAACATTGGCCTGCTTCGATAAAACCTTTGCCGCCATTTCCTTTGTTGTAGTCTTGCCAGATGTACCTGTTATGGCAACAAACTTTGCCCTTGATCTTTGTCTTAAGTAACTTGCCGCATCGCCCAAGGCACGTAACGTATCCGAGACCTCAATAACTGTAAATTCCTTACCAAAAGTAACATCAAGCACGCTACTTACTATCGCTCCGCCTGCTCCTTTGTCCGCAGCCTCTTTTATGTGGTCATGCCCGTCAAAGTTCTCGCCTTTTAAGGCAAGAAAGTACTCACCCTTCTTTATGCTTCTCGTATCCGTGGATATATGTATCTCGTTACTGCCTTTCCCATCTATCGCAACCCTTCCACCCGTTGCATCTATAAATTCTTTTAAAGTTAAGGCCATATTAAAGTGCCCTAACCTATTTATCCCTTAAGAAGTTACCCAAGACGACTCTGTCGTCAAAGGAGGTCTTTTCAGCTCCGATTATCTGATAATCCTCATGACCTTTGCCTGCGATCAGTAACGTATCTCCTGCCTGAGCTATACTTACAGCAACTTCAATTGCCTTTTCTCTGTCAAGCTCCGTTATGTACCCACCCTTACCGGGCTCCTCCATATCAAAAGGAAGGACATCAACGATCCCTTTGACCACATCATCTATAATGCTACCCGGCTCCTCTCCCCTGGGATTATCCGAAGTTACTATCGCAACGTCAGATAACCTCGCGGCAGAAGCTCCCATAACGGGTCTCTTTTCTTTATCCCTATCGCCACCGCAGCCAAAGACCGTTATAAGGCGACCACAATCAAGCTCCTTAAGTACCTTTAGCGTTCTCTCAAGCGCATCCGGAGTATGCGCGTAATCAACAAATGCATTTATTCCTTTATCGTTGCTAACGCTCTCAAGTCTTCCGGGAACACACTTAAGTTCGTTAATGCCTTTTTCAATATCTTCTATATCCAGGCCATAACTTAACCCGACACCTATGGCGGCAAGTATATTATGAAGGTTATGCTCACCGATAAGAGCTGACTTTATGCTCAGATGTCCGCCAGGGGTATCGACCACAGCCTCAATCCCATCAAGGGTTACATCCCAACTCTCCGGAAAAATATTTGCGTCATTGCTAAGTGAATAAGTAACAACACCTTGATGGCCTTTGTTACCGATAATATCCGCCAGCTTCACGCCATACTCACCATCTATATTTACAACAGAGATACTTCTTCTCTTTGAAAGCGACTTATCGGTAAAGAGCCTCACTTTAGATTCAAAGTACCTGCTCATGTCCTTATGGTAATCAAGGTGCTCCGGCGTAAGATTAGTAAATACCTTTACGTCAAAGAGCGATCCGTCTACCCGCCTTTGATCCAGTGCGTGTGATGAGACCTCCATCACACAATACTCTGTTCCGCATTCGACCATTTCACTAAGCATACCCTGAAGCACATCGGCAACAGGTGTCGTGTGGCTTGCCTCACGCTCCGTGCCACAGAAACGATAATTAATCGTTCCGATAAAACCTGAGCTAAAACCTGCGGCTTTGAAGATAGCCTCCGAGAGGTAAGCAACTGTTGTTTTGCCGTTGGTTCCGGTAACGCTCGTAAGCTTCAACTCGGCGCTCGGCTCACCATAAACAAAAGAGGAAACAGGCCCGAGCCTTGAAGTAATATCATCCACAATAACCTGCGGCACGGTGAGCCCCTCTATCTCTTTATCGGTAATGACCGCGGCCGCACCCAGACGTTCTGCATCCTTTGCAAACAAAGTGCCATCACTTATAGCACCCTTGCATGCAGCGAACAGCTCACCGCCCTTGATCATCCTTGAATCACTTACGATACCCTGCACCTTAACGCTCCCGTCTCCTATAATTCGCGCACCGAACTTTTCACTCAACTCACTAAGTGCTATCACTGAAAGACCACACTGACCTTGTCTAATCCTCTAAGCGAGGAACCCGGCTCAACACTCTGCTTTATAGCCACTCCGCTTCCGGAAAACTCAACCTCAACGGCACTGCTCTTTGCCAGCTCCAACACCTTTCTCATACTCATACCGGTAAAATCAGGAAGCATTCCATAATTTATTATTCTTGCTCTCTCTTCCTTACCAGCTTTCTTAACGCTTGCCGTAATGGCCGGTGCCTTGCTGCTTCCTTCTCCGTCAACCTCGTTACCTGAGAAAACCCCTAGGTATGAAAGACTTTCTTGAGCAATCTCTCTAAAAGCAGGAGCTGCGATGCTTCCGCCGGATATATACTGCTCTGATTCTTTGACTGCACCCGGCTCATCAAGGGATACAAAGATAACAAGTTTGGGGTCATCTGCAGGCACGGCGCCAATAAAAGAAACAACATATGAGTCCTTCTTGTAACCGCCTTTTACAAAGTCAGGCTTCTGGGCGGTTGCTGTCTTGCCTGCAACCTTTATGCCGCCGATAGCTGCCCTCTCTCCGGTACCGCCGTCTTCTGTTACGCTACTTAGGATCTCAAGAACTTCTTTGGCCGTTTCTTCGCTAATAACATTCACCACCTGATCGACCCCGAACTCTTCAACAACATCGCCGTTAGGTGAGACAATAGACTTGACTATCCTGGGTTTTAAAAGCTCGCCTTTATTAGCTATCGCACTCATCGCGCTTACAAGTTGGAGAGCTGTTACG
Organism: Deltaproteobacteria bacterium; assembly: GCA_030636245.1. Taxonomy (GTDB): domain Bacteria; phylum Desulfobacterota; class GWC2-55-46; order GWC2-55-46; family DRQE01; genus DAOVXI01. The sequence goes on along the minus strand of DAOVXI010000092.1, from coordinate 3,174 downwards.
CTCATGCCTTGACCAAAGCTTAACGTGTCACGTGTTATACCTGACCACTTATCATAATGCGGAAGGCTTCCTGAGTTATCTCCGGGCAGCTCTATACCTGTCTTTTCACCAAACCCGAAGTATTTAAGGTACTCATAGTATTTTACGCTACCTAGTTTTTCACCGATCTTGAGTGCGCCTATATTGCTTGATTTTTTTATAACATTACTGACTGTAAGCCATCCGTGCTCCTTGGTATCATGAAAGGTAGCGCCCTTAACTTCATACTCTCCGTTCTCACAAAATATAATATCATTTGGCTTAACAACTCCCTCTTCGAGTGCGGCAGCCAAAAGAAAAGCCTTAACAACAGAGCCGGGCTCAAACGTATCCGTAACAGCTCTGTTCCTCCACTCAGCCGGCGTGTAACTTGTAAAGTCATTTGCATCAAAGGTAGGGTGGTTTGCCATTGCGAGCACCTCGCCTGTACTTGGATCCATGACAATGGCTGTTCCGGCAATGGAACCCGAGCTTTCTATTGCTTTTGAAAGAGCCTTCTCGGCGATGTATTGAATTGCCCTGTCTATGGTCAACACCACGTTCATTCCCTTGGAGCTATCCTCAACATCTTCATAAAAGAGAAGTCTTCCGGTTGCGTCCCTTGAAGCCTTCACCTTCCTCGTCTCACCACGCAGGTACTCCTCAAAGTACAGCTCAACACCTTCGAGACCGTTAGCATCAAGACCCGTAAAGCCCACAAGATTCGCAGACATATATTTATTGGGATAGAACCTTCTGCTTTCCTTGACAATACCTATGCCTGAAAGTTTTGTGAGTTCGGCTCTTTTTTCACTGGAGAGATCTACTTGACGTTTAAGCCAGACAAAATTTCTTTTTGAGGAGAGTTTTTTTCTAACAGAATCCTGATCGAGAGAAAGCGAAGCCGCGACAACACGACTTGAAAATCTAGTGTCGTCAATACGCGGCGGCTGAGCGTACACAGAGGCTACTTCCATGCTCACAGCAATCTCCTCCAGGTTTCTGTCATATATACCGCCCCTCTCAGGGGGCACTTTAACGGTCCTTACATGCTGGTCATTTGCTTTTGCCAAAAGTCGGCTTCCTTCAAGCACCTGAACCTGAAACGCTCTCATGAGGACCAAAACAAATAAAAATCCTAAAATAACAACAACTACAGCTATGCGAAATTTGAGCCAATCAAATCCGCTCTTACTCATTTAACTACTATTACCTGATCAGAGCCGGGATAAACAAGCCCCTGCTTAAGCGCTATCTCCTCTATCCTCTTCGGAGACTTAAGCCTTGAGAGGTCCATCTTCAACCTCTTGTTACTTTCAACAAGCACGCTCCTCTCACTATGCAGCATGCTTATGTCATAGGCTGTATTAACTACCGTCAGGCGACACCAAATATAAAAAGACGCAACAACTATAAAGAGTATGGCAAGGGCAAGGGAGAGATATATAAAGCTCATGTCCTTAAGGTCTCTCGTGAGCCTTACATCCTGCCTGGTTATGACCCCGCCCTTTATATTTATCTTTCCAACAGCCTGCATATCCTCGCCTCTATATTTTCTCAGCTGCTCTTAATCGAGCACTCCTTGATCTCGGATTTCTCTCTATCTCTTCCGCTCCCGCCTTTACGGCCTTTCTTGTTGTAAGCCTTAATCGAGCCCTAACATCGCAGCAACATATCGGCGCTTTAGGAGGACAAATACAATCCGTTGAAAGCTCTCTAAAGTAACCCTTAACCAATTTGTCCTCAAGCGAATGAAAACTTATTGCACAAACCATGCCTCCACTTCTTAAGACCTCAACCGCTCCTGCCAGACCTTTCTTGATATTCTCAAGCTCATCGTTGACAGCAATTCTGATGGCCTGAAAGATCCTTGTCGCAGGGTGTATCTTCTGCTTAGCTGCGATGGCCGGGCTTGCCTGCTTTATGATCAGCGCCAGCTCCTTTGGTGTTTCTATCGGAGCCACTTCTCTCTTCTTTAGTATCGCCCTTGCGTATCTCTTGGAGAATCTTTCCTCTCCGTACTTCCTAAATATCCTTATCAGCTCTTCTTCGCTCCATGAGTTAACCACCTCGTAAGCCGTAAGCTCTTCATCCGTATCCATCCTCATATCCAGCCTTGCCTTTGACTCGAAACCAAAACCTCTCTCTAGCGAATCAAGCTGGTATGAAGATACCCCGAAGTCCATCAAGACTCCGTCAACACTTGCCAAACCAAGGTCTTCTATTACAGCCTTGATCTCGGAAAAATTATTCTTAACTATAACCACGCGGTCTTCAAAATCTTGTAACTCTATCTTTGCCGCTTCTATTGCTTCACTGTCCCTATCGATACCTATAAGGCGGTTATTCTCATTTGCCTCAAGTATCGCTCTTCCGTGTCCAGCTCCGCCAAGGGTTGCGTCAACAAATGTGCCGCCTTCACCAGAGCGTAATAACTCTATGACTTCATCCAAAAGAACAGGGCTATGACCGAAGTCTTTCACTGCTTAAACTCTAAAGCCCCAGGCCCTCTAACATATTGCCGATATCATCAACGGAAACACCCGCCTCTGCAGCATCCCATGCAGGACGGCTCCATATCTCAAACCTCTTTAAGGCTCCTATGAGTACGATCTCTTTCTCAAGCTTTGCATAATCCCTGAGAGACTGAGGGATAAGAACACGTCCGACCTTGTCTATCGGGCAATCAGCGGCACTGGAATAGAAAAACCTTAGCAATGCTCTTGTCTCACGCCTGAACTCCGGCAATGCTGATATCTTCTCCTCGAGCACTTTCCACTCTGCATGAGGGTATGCCAATAGACATCCATCAAATGTCGTCATCACAAGGCGCGAGTCATACCTCTCGCTCAGTTCCTCTCGGAACTTTACGGGTATGCTTACTCGACCCTTGCTGTCGATGCTATGTTCGTATCTGCCTCTAAACATATTCCACACCAAATACCCTTTGAGATGTAATTATCCCCACCGGTAAACCCATTGCTCCCACTTATTCCCACTATTTCCCACTCTCAAGCTAAATATATGACTTACAGCCTTTTTTGTCAAGGGTTTTCTGTGATTAATTCAATGGATTGCTTCAAGGTTTTGCTGTGGAAAAACAGTGGAAAACCCGGGAAGATTTCCCCGGGAAGTAAGTGAATTGTTTTGAGTGAT
>DAOVXI010000032.1 GCA_030636245.1 Deltaproteobacteria bacterium | reverse complement strand
TATAAGATAAAACTTCTGGCGATAGCTAAGAAGGACGGCGACAGGATCGAAGCGCGTGTTCATCCGACCATGGTTCCTGAAACTCATCCGATAGCTAAGGTTGACGGAGTGTATAACGCTGTCTTCGTAGACGGCGACGCGGTTGGTTCTACAATGTTCTATGGAAGTGGTGCCGGAATGATGGCAACGGCAAGCGCGGTTGCCGCTGATGTCCTTGATATAAGCCGTAACGTTCTTGCCGGTTCGGTCGGAAGGCTGAAGCCTTTGGGGTACGTTGAAGATGCGATGAAGGATGTAAAGATAAAGGATATTGATGAGGTCCGCTGCAGTTACTATCTAAGGTTCTCTGTTGTAGATGAGCCGGGAGTACTTTCTAATATATCAGGCGCTTTGGGTAAGAACAACATCAGCATCTCTTCGGTAATTCAAAAAGGCAGAGGCTCTGGCGGTTCAGTACCGCTTGTTATCGTAACCCACAGTGCTTATGAAAAAGAACTTAAGGCAGCCATTGGTGAGATAGAGCAGATGGATGCTATAAGTGAAAAGATAATGATAATAAGGATCGAAGAAAACAATGACGAGGAGAGTGAATAAAAGTGGCAGAGATGACACGTAAAGGTCTTTGGAGGGGAGTAATAAGGGAGTTTGGCGAGTTCTTACCGGAGATAAAGGATGAAGCCATAACAACCCTGGGCGAGGGCAACACCCCTTTGATAGAAGCAAGCAACTTAAGCGACAAGGTCGGCGAGATAAGGCTTCTCTTAAAGTACGACGGGCTTAACCCTACAGGATCCTTTAAGGACAGAGGAATGACAATGGCCGTAAGTAAGGCCAAAGAGGATGGGAGCGAGGCTGTTATCTGCGCATCCACAGGCAACACAAGCGCCTCTGCCGCAGCCTATGCCGCAAAAGCAGGGATGAAGGCTTATGTACTTGTTCCGGAAGGTGCGATAGCTCTTGGAAAATTATCACAGGCAATGATACACGGTGCCATGGTCTTACAGGTCGCCGGAAGCTTTGATGACGCCTTGGATATTGTAAAGGAGATCGCAAAAGACCATCCGGTTACAATGGTAAACTCCCTTAACCCATATCGGCTTGAGGGTCAAAAGAGCGCGGCTTTTGAGGTCTGCGAAGAGCTGGGGCACGCACCGACCTATCACTTTCTGCCCGTAGGTAATGCGGGGAACATAACAGCATACTGGAACGGATATAAGCAGTATAAGGACAGTGAGCTTATCTCTAACCTACCCAAGATGATGGGCTTTCAGGCCGCAGGTGCCGCACCCATAGTTTTAGGTGAGGTAGTAAAAAAACCAGAAACAGTGGCAACCGCCATACGCATTGGCAACCCCGCTAGCTGGCAGGCGGCCGAGATGGCCCGAGACGAAAGCGGAGGATTAATAGACATGGTAACGGACGAGGAGATACTCGATGCATACAGGCTCCTTGCCGTGCGTGAAGGGGTGTTCTGCGAGCCGGCGAGTGCAGCTTCAGTTGCCGGGGTCATAAAGATGAAGGATAAAGGGGTTTTAAATAACGGTGATACCGTTGTCTGTACCCTGACCGGACACGGACTTAAGGATCCGGATAACGCGATAAAGAACGCCGAGAGCCCGATAAAGGTTACAGCGGATATAAACGACATAATAAAAGTCATGGGATTTTAAGTAGTTATAATAAAACACTAAGGTAGATAATGAAGTATATAATTCTTATAGGCGACGGCATGGCCGATAACCCCATAGCCGAACTGGATGGAAAAACCCCGCTCCAGGTAGCCAAAACCCCGAACATGGACAGAATCGCAAATAGCGGCAAGGTCGGTCTTTTAGAGAGCGTTCCCGAGGGATACCCACCCGGAAGCGATGTCGCTAACCTTAGTATCCTGGGATATGACCCAAAAGACTATTACACCGGGCGTGCGCCGCTTGAGGCGGCAAATATAGGGATCGAGCTAAAAGAAGGTGAAGTGGCCTTCAGGTGCAACCTTGTTGCCTTAAAGGATTCCGGTGATGAAACAATCATGGCTGATTACAGCGCGGGGCACATTTCAACCGAAGAGGCGGATGAGATAATAAAGACCCTTGACGCAGAGCTTAAGGACGATGGCTTTCGTTTTCATACGGGTAAGTCGTACCGACATTTGATGGTCACGTCATTTGGTGCCAAGGTGGAGGCAACCCCTCCGCACGATATAAGCGATAATTCAATTGCAGGTCATGAGCCAAAAGGTGAAGACGGGGAGAAGATAAATGCCCTGATGGAACGTTCAAGGGCCATCTTAAAGGATCACCCGGTAAATATCAAAAGACGTGAGGCCGGAAAGAATGAAGCCACAAGCATCTGGCTCTGGGGGCAGGGGAAAGCGCCAGAAATGGAGAGCTATGAGGAACGTTTTGGTCGCAGTGGCTCCATCATCTCAGCCGTGGACCTTATGAACGGCATCGGTGTATACGCAGGACTTACCGTAATAGACGTACCGGGAGTAACGGGTTATATTGATACGAATTACACGGGAAAGGCCGAGTATGGGCTAAATAGCCTGAAAGATAAGGATTTTATCTGCATTCATGTAGAAGCCCCCGATGAGGCAGGGCACCAGGGACTGTTAAAAGAGAAAATTCAGGCCATTGAGGATTTCGATGAGTTAGTTGTTGGGTATGTGCTTGAAAATGCTCATAAATTTGGCGAATTTCGCATAATGGTCGTATCAGATCATCCAACCCCGGTTGAGCTTAAGACCCACACGAGCGATCCCGTGCCTTTTGCAATGATAGACTCGGGTGAGAGCAATGATACCGGGCTGAGTTATAATGAGGTAGATGCCAAGAAAAGCGGTATCGTACTTGATAATATCAGTAAGTATATAGAGGAATTCCTTTCCTAAGCCGTTCATATCAGGAACAACACAGCTCCATAACTTCTAATCCATCTAAAAGATTGAATATTTTACGTTCATGAAGTGAACAAACCCCTTGACAATGTCCTGTTTCAAGTGTTATGTTCATTGTATGAACGAAGAGGGCCACAGTAAAGCACATGAGCAGGACGAGTATCGATCCCTGCTTGTATTGGATGAGATAAGCAAGAACGACAAGGTCACACAAAGGGAGCTTAGCCGGAGCCTTGGCGTGGCGCTCGGACTTGTGAATTCTTACATAAAAAACCTTATCGGAAAAGGCTACGTCACCATTTCAACGATTCCAAGAAACAGGTATAAGTATTACCTCACACCAAAGGGATTCACCGAAAAAACACGACTTACATATACTCACCTTAAAAACTTTACCAATCTTTATAGTGTTGCGAGAAGGGATTTTCGTGATCTCTTTAAGCGTTTTGCGTCAACTGATGTTAAGCGTATTGCTTTTCTTGGTCTTGATGAGGTAGCGGAGATCGCCTATCTTTCGCTTCAGGAGGTTAAGATAGAACTCGATGCTGTTGTCGTGGATAATGGGGATAAGGGCAAGGATTTTTTTGGTACGAAGGTTATAGGAATAAGTGATGCAAGAGAAGGTGACTTTGATCTCATTGTGGTGACTTCTTTTAAAGAGGGTAAAGAGCTAAAAGAAAAACTTATTAACAGTGGTTTTGATGAAGAAAAGATCTGCGATATAAGCAGTAGCGGTTGGTTGGATAAAATAAAGTAGGATATAAATTTTTTCGTTCATTATGCAGGGAATGTCATTAAATGGAATCCAAAAATTTCGATAAATGATGGGATCGCTAAGCATTATAAAAATGATATAGCGTCGAGCTAATCGATTTTCAATGAGTTACTCTCTTAAAAGAAAGATATATAGAATGCTTGCCGGTGTCTACGTACTTCTGTTTAGACGTAGGCGGTTGCACGGCAATGCGGTTGATATATTGATAATTCATGGTAATGCTATCGGTAGATCCCGTATGCAGAAACTTAAAGATAGGCTGCTTACGAATGGATACTCCATTAAAAGGATAATCATCCATTCTCCTTCGGAAATATTAAGGAAACGAAAACTATTCAGGCTGGATTCAGAAGCACCTTTGGACTATAAGTTCTTGGAGTATTATAGTGGTTATTTGGTGAAGTATTACAATCCTAAGATCATTATTTGTTCATTGGACTCTAACCCCTTAGCAATATTCTTAAAAAGACAACTCAATATTACTGGTGGGAAGCTTGTTAATTTAGCGCATGGTATTACATGTGCGACTGAACTTTTCAGGGTTTTTCATTTTCACTATTACTTTGTTTATGGTGATATGTCGGTGGATTCAGTTAAGAGACAATCGATACGTTACGGAGAAACAAAACTTGTACCTTCCGGTTCATATTTTATAGAAGAAGACTTTACCCTCCCGATAAACAGAGAGATGAAGAAGCTGCTTTTTTTCTCTAGTTCATCTAGTCACCATTTATATGGAGAGGCCTTACGTGAGAGTTTTCTAATGTTGGCAAAGTGGGCAAACTCGCAGGACAGATACCACCTATATATTAAACACCATCCGATAGAAGATCCATCCGTTATAAAATCAATTTTTAAAGACATAACCAATGTGACATTTCTCCCTAGTTCAATGAATATAAAAGACTCAATGAGGGATGTTTCTGCTGTCATAAACGGATGGTCTACCGCATCTATAGAGGCAGCTCTAATGAACAGGCCGACCGTTATCCTTAATCCACTTGACGTGGAAGATTTCCCGGAACTTCAAAGATACTATGGAAAGAACTCCAGGACCCCGGAGGAGTTATCCGAAAACATAGCAGAGTTATTCGATAACTATGATCATTATCTGGAAGTAAACAAAAGTTTTGTTGCAAGACATTTGTACAGATCGACTGACTCAATTAAATATATCGCGGACTGCATTGATTCAATTGTTAAAGGCCGTGAGGATTTTGAGACAGTGCCGGTCACTGAAACAATTGATTACTTCACAGATATGTCCAAGGGTTCAAGTTAAGGACTTAAAGTAATGTCTATTAAATCACTTGCAAAATCATCAGGTGTTTACCTTATCTCAAATGTATTCTCTATGGGAATATTATTCTTATTGATACCTGTGCTTACCAGGTATCTAACACCAGAAAGTTATGCTGTGATATCTATGTTCGAAGCTGTGCTTGCAATAATAGTTCCGATAGTAGGCTTAAATTTATATGGTGCAATATCTGTAAACTATTATCGATCCAACGAAGATATTGACGAGTTTATCTGGAACGTCTTCCTTTTAATAGTTTTTATGTCGATTATAGTAACTATCTTATTTTTTATTTTCAGGAGCCAGTTGTCCGGATTATTAGGCATTGACGTATCGTGGTTGCTTTTAATACCTCTTTTAGCATTGTCAAAATCATTCATTCAGATGTTGCTTACTATTTGGCAGGTTACTCTTCGTCCTGTCTTTTATGGACTTTTTCAGTCCACACAAATTACAATTGAAATTCTTTTTGCTGTCTACCTGGTAGTAACAGTAGGTATGGCCTGGGAGGGAAGACTTGAGGCAATGGTTGTCGTTAATATCTTTTTTGGATTATTGGCCATTGCCATATTATATAAGAAGAATTTATTTAAAGTAACCACTCGATCAAAACATATCCGTGATGCATTGATCTTTGGAGTGCCATTAGTACTGCACTCTATTGGAGGGTGGGGCATGAACATGATTGATAGGTTTTTTGTTAATTCAATGGTAAGCGCTGAGGCCATGGGTGTGTATACAGTAGGCTACCAGATAGGCATGGTTGTATTCTTTGTGACAAGTGCTTTTAACCTTGCATGGACACCCTACTTTTTTAAGAATCTGAAGAAAGCAGAAGATGAACCAAGCGTAAAGATCTGGCTTGTTAAATTCACGTATATCTACGCTGTTATTTTGTTGGCATCTTCAATTGGCTTTGGAGTTATTGCCCCCTGGTTTCTAAAATTCTTTGTTGGCGGTGATTTCTTGGACGCTCAAAAATATGTTATCTGGATAGCCCTTGGTTATGCATTTAACGGAATGTATTATATGATGGCAAACTATTTATTTTATATTAAAAAAACTCGTCTTCTCGCGTATATAACCTTTTTATGTATGATAGTTAATATTTTTGCAAACTATATCCTTATTAACAAGAATGGGGCGATCGGTGCGGCACAGGCTACCTGTTACAGCTTTTTACTGTTTTTCATATTAACTTTTATATTGAGCAGCCGGTCTTATAAGATGCCTTGGTTTTGGTGGAGAAATGCTTAAATAGAATCTTCTGAATAATATTTCGAGATTAAAATTTTGTTGTAAAAACAATGGTCTTGACTTATTTAAAGCTCAATGTTAATGTTAAAGATGCGTTCAATTTGTGAACGCTCAGTAATATATGGGGAATTTGTATTTAAATTATGACCATAAAGGAAAAAAAAGAAATATTGGCTATAATACCGGCCAGAGGCGGAAGCAAGGGTTTGCCGGGGAAGAACTTGATGGATTTGTGCGGCAAACCACTGATAGCCTGGACCATAGAGGCAGCTATGGGATGCAAATCTCTTGATCGTGTCTTTGTGTCTACGGATGATGAGAAAATTTCTGAGGTAAGTAGGCAGCTAGGGGTTGAAACTCCGTTCTTGAGGCCTGAAGAGTTCTCTGGAGATGAGTCGCCGACTATAGATGCTGTGTTACATTTATTAGAGTGGCTTAAGGAGAATGAAGGTTATGCACCTGATTACACTTGTTTGCTTCAACCGACTTCTCCACTTAGAACGACTGAAGACATTGAAGATGCGATCTTGATGGCAGTTGAGAGCTCAGCAGAGGCCTTGGTAAGCGTAACCGAGGTTACGATGCATCCATATCTGACAAGAGTTATGGATAAGGATAATATCTTAAAGCCTATCATTAAAGAAGATAATGTCAAAACTCGAAGAAGACAAGATATGCCAGATGTATATGGGATAAATGGTGCTATATACATAAATAAGTTAGATTCATTAGTTGCAAGTAAGGACTTTGTACCTGAGAACACTGTTGGATATATAATGCCTCAAGAAAGGTCCGTTGACATTGATACGACATGGGACTTCAAACTCGCAGAGTTTTTGCTTAAACAGGATAATTAAATGAATGAGATAGTTATAAAAGGAAGACATATAGGTACCGCCTATCCCCCGTTTGTTATAGCGGAGATAGGTATAAACCACGAAGGTGATGTTGATAAAGCTATTGACATGGTGGATAGCGCACACCGTGCAGGCTGTGAATGTGTTAAGTTCCAGTGCCATGTCATTGAAGACGAGATGATACCAAACGATGTGATCCCCGGAAATGCAGAGGAGAGTATATGGGACATTATGACGCGTTGCGCTCTGAGCGAAGACGAGGATCGTCATATAAAAGGGTATGTGGAGTCAAAAGACATGATTTATATGTCAACACCGTTCTCTCGTGCTGCCGCTGTAAGGTTAGAGTCCATGGGGGTCGAGGCTTACAAGATAGGCTCTGGAGAGTGTAATAACTATCCGCTCATTGAGCACATCGCAGCATATGGAAAACCAATAATCCTAAGCACTGGAATGAACGATATTAATTCGATAACTCCTGCTGTTAGTATATTAAGGAAGTTTTCAGTCCCATATGCTCTTACGCATTGCACATCTCTATATCCAACTCCATATGATAAGGTTCACCTTGGTGCGTTGAGGGAACTCGAAGAAACCTTCCCGGATGCGGTTATTGGTCTCAGTGACCATTCGATCGGTATCTATACCTGTCTTGCCTCTGTTAGTCTTGGCGCAAGCATACTTGAGAAACATTATACTAGTGATAAGTCGTGGCCCGGTCCTGACATACCAATATCTATTGATCCGGATGAGCTTAAGGACCTTATAAGCGGTTCTGTCGCTATACACCAGGCACTTGGAGGCACAAAGAATATTCTACCCGAAGAGCAGCCAACTATTGAGTTCGCATATGCCTGCGTTGTTTCTATTGCTGATATAAAAAAAGGTGAAGTATTTACAGAAGATAATATATGGGTAAAACGTCCAGGCACAGGAGAGATAAAAGCTGTTGACTTTGATAAGCTTATCGGTAAAACAGCAGTAAGGGATATCACTAAGGATCAACAGTTAAAATCTGTTGATATCTGTGGTTAATTATATGAAATGAATAAAAAGATACTCTTTATAACCGGAACACGTGCTGACTTTGGGAAGCTAAAGCCACTTATAACAAAGGTAGACACTTCAAAGGATTTTGAGTGCTATATTTTTGTTACAGGCATGCATACGCTCTCTCGCTACGGTTATACAATGAACGAAGTATACAAAACTTTTAAGGAACACAAGCTTGTTAAGGGCTTTAGTCGCATTCATACATTTATAAACCAGGTTGACGGAGAACCTATGGATACCGTTTTGGCAAATACAATAAAGGGATTTTCCCGTTATATACACGAGTTCAGACCAGATCTCATTGTTGTTCATGGCGATAGGGTAGAGACACTTGCAGGAGCGATTGTGGGTTCACTTAATAATATACCTGTTGCTCATATTGAAGGTGGAGAGATATCAGGCACCGTAGACGAACTCATACGGCATGCTGTTACAAAATTTGCACAGCTGCATTTTGTAGCAAACACCGAAGCCGAGAGAAGACTTGTCCAGATAGGAGAGGTGCCGGAGTCGATATTCGTGATTGGTTCTCCCGAAGTTGATGTAATGCTCTCAAACGATCTTCCATCCATTGAGAAAACTAAAGAGCGTTATAATATTAACTTTGATGACTATGCTATTTTCTGCTACCATCCCGTCACAACAGAGGTTGAGGGGCTTGAGCGAAGGATAGACGGCATAATTGATGCAGTCATGGCGTGCGGCTGGAATTTTGTGCTGATACATCCTAATAATGATCATGGATCCGATATCATTATGAACTCAATCGAAACAAAGTTGAGTACAAATGTTAAATTCAGGATATTCCCATCTCTCAGGTTCGAGTACTTTTTAACACTGCTCAAAAATGCTAAAGCTATCGTTGGCAACTCCAGTGCGGGGGTGCGTGAGGCACCCGTTTACGGAGTCCCTACTGTAAATATTGGTTCAAGGCAACACAATCGTTTTAACTATAAGAGTATTGTAAATACACCAGACAATGGTGAAGAAGTTTTAAGGGCGCTCAATGATGTGTCTTCCGAAAAGGAAGAGCCTACTGTTCATTTCGGCAAAGGCAATAGTGCTGAAAAATTCATTGAAACACTTAGAACATCAGAGCTATGGGAACGCCCTGTGCAAAAGCAGTTTCAAGATTTGCCACAGATAATATATGATAAGAAAGATTAAGATATCTTTGATAATGCAGCAAACGATAAACCTAAAATGTGAGGTAATTAATAAATGAGCGTTATATTCCCGAAACTTAAGACACCATCAAACCTTGATGTTGAGATCACAACAGCTTGCAACCTGAAATGTAGACATTGTTATAACTTCTGGCAACACAACGAAGGAGAAGATCCAGGGAAATCAGTCAAGATGATGTCTATTGAACAAGCAGACAACCTTATAGAACAGATCATTGAGAATAAAATTTTTCATGTTGTTTTGACCGGTGGCGAATGTATGACTAACTATAAGGTCCTTACACACTTTATGCGTGAACTAAGTGCTGTAAATGTATCCTTCTCTATGAATAGTAACTTGATGTTGGCAACGCCGGAAAAAATGTCTGAGCTCGCTGAGTTAGGGCTTCCTCACACGTTAACATCATTAAACTCTTATGTGCCTGAGATAAATGACAAAATGGTCTCCCAGGAAGGCGCTTTTGAGAAGATAGTAGCTGGAATAAAATGTGCGGTCGATGCCGGCATTCGTGTGAGTGTAAATATGATCATAACTCAGCTTAATAAAACTCATGTTTACAAAACAGGGTTATTATTGGCTGAACTTGGAGTAACTAATATGTTTACCACTCGCATGGTTCCAAGTACAAGTGCTGGCCCTGAACTTTCTAAAGAACTTCAAGTAAGTCCTGACGAAGAAAAAAAGTTGATCCTGGACGAAGCTATTAGGGTCCGTGATGAAACCGGAATCAATATTGGGTCGCTGATTCAATATCCGGTATGCTTTTTAAAGGATGTTGCTAAGTATAGAGACTATGTCGGCAGAGGTTGTCCAGCCGGGAAGAAAATGCTTTGTATTAATGCCGATGGTGTAACTGAGGCATGCTCTCACGATCACAAAGATTACGGAAATGTTTTTACCGACGGGGTGAAAAAATGTTGGGAAAATATGATGGAGTGGAGAGATGATAGCTTGATTCCTCCAATTTGTCTTAAGTGTTCATGGCTTAAGTACTGTGAAGGTGCGTGCAGGCTTTACACCAAGACACCCAATGGCATGGATCTCTTGGCAGAAGACCCTCGTTCATTACCTGATACTTCAATGCTTGAAAGTGATTACACTGAGATGGTAACTGAAAAGGAATTTATAGCACCTGAAAGGTTAAGGTGGAGGAAGGAAGATGATTTTACTCTGGTAAATATTCGTGGTGCGAGAGTCTTTGAACTTGATGACAAGATAGCTGATTTTTTAATAAAGTGCCAGGAAACATCAAAGATATTTACCTCAGATGATTTCCCGGGTTCTAAAAATGAGCTTGGACGTCTTTTGGAGCTTTGGATAGTTGAGACAACTGATGGAGCTACACTGGAACCAGTCTCAACGCGAGTTACAACTCTGCAACATACAGAGAAAAAAGGTTCTTGAGATAATATGTCAATTGACGATAAAAACATCCACGATCAGGATTTATTACTTGAAGACGAAGCCAGGGCTTTTGACGAACAAATTCTCGAACGAGTAGATAACGGGCACATACCTGACCTTAGGCGCTCCGGTCGATGTGAGTGGTTTTATAACAATCCGTGGAGAGACCAGCTCTATGCGGATATGATATTTGGTAAAATCGTAAGAGATGTCCTGGAAGCAGGAGAGAAGTATCTGACAGGTAAGAAGCTTAGGATTCTTGAGGTCGCATGTGGACCTGGGCACATCACATTAGAGTTGTCGAGGAACGGACACGATGTTGACGGCTTAGACATATCTCCTGAGTCTATTAATGTGGCTCGTCGATTTGCCGATGAGGACCCCGATAAAGAAGGTCGAGGTGAGTTACAGTATCACTGTATGGATTTCTTTAAGTTTACCAGCAACGAACCTTACGATGTAGTAGTCTTTGCAGGAAGCCTGCATCACTTTGGTGATACTAAAAAAGCTTTGACAAAGGTGAACGAACTCTTGCATAAAGATGGACTTGTTTATGCCAGCGAACCCATGCGTGGTGTGTTTACAGAAAGTGATGCGGCAATCATTCATCTTGTGAGAACATTGTTATCCTTATCTGGTCATTACTTTCAAGAGTTAGAAGTTCCTGACTCAAGATCTTCGCTCGATCAATCGCTCAATAAGATAATTGACGAGTTTGACTATATTACGGACAGTGGAGAAAAGGTTCAATCTCCGATGGACAATGAAGCCACATTCAGTGAGATGTACCCGGCCCTTAAATCCTGTTTTGATGAGCTTGAGATGAAAAAAGACTCTATGTTCCTTAGTAGAATGCTTGGTGGAATACGTTTTGAAGACATTAAAGAGGAACATCGTGTCGCTAAATGGCTCAGTTATATTGATAATATTCTTTGCAGTAGAAAAGATGGCTTCGCTGAAAAGTTCCATTTCTTAGGCAAAAAAAATAGTAAGCGCTAGCAATTGAAAGAACATTACTAAGTTATGAAAATTCTTCTTGTTGCATATGATAATGATTCCTATATTCACTGGTTTCCAATTGGACTGGCTTATGTGGCTGCTGTTCTTCGCAAGGAGGGTCATGAGGTTTCAGTTTATGATCAGGACTTTTATCATTATCCAGAATCACACCTAAAAAAATATCTAACTGATAATAAATTTGACGCAGTGTGTACAAGCGTGATTGGTGGTTACTATCAATATAAAAGATTGCTCCGAATCTCAGAAGCAATCAATGATGTTCCCGATAGACCGCTTTATATTATTGGAGGGCATGGACCTGCACCTGAACCAGAGTATTTCCTTAAAAAGACTGGTGCAGATGCGATTGTAATCGGGGAGGGAG
>DAOVXI010000130.1 GCA_030636245.1 Deltaproteobacteria bacterium | reverse complement strand
TCCGAGAAAGATGATCCTGTCCTTTAAAAGCCTTGAGTATATATCATAGGCTCTCTCGCCCCGGCCCGTCTGCTCTACGACCATCGGTACTAAAGTCATAATAAGCCTCCCTGAACATTTTCAATTTCTTTTACTGCTACCTCTGAGTCCTGCCATTACCTCGGTCTATACTACGGCCCTTATCCTAATATAATATCAAAGACCTTTTCCTTCATTATGCCTTCCCTTAGAACATCCGCCACGCCTTCCTTGTCAAGCATCTCCTGGATGTTCTCAACACTCTCTCCGCGTGAGGCGGCAAGCCCCTCTACGGCCTGCTTAAGCTCATGCTCGGTAACCTTCACATTCTCCTTCTTTGCTATAGCACCGAGGATAAGATCGCCCTTGGCCTGATTTATGGCCATATCAAAGTAGCGTGTTTTGAACTCGTCGCTACTGACATTAACGTCCCTTGGGTTGGCGACACCCCGCCTTACCCCCTCAAGCACGCTTGAAGCTATCTGCTTATAGTACTTATCGACCATGCTCTCCGGAATATCAAAGGGATTTTCCTTTATTATCTTAGTTATGGCCTCGCTCTTTTGCCTGTCCTTCTCGGCACGCTCTTTGCCATAGTAGATCTGCTTCTTTACCTGGGACTTAAGGTCCGCGACATTCTCACATCCCAGGTCCCTTGCGAACTCGTCATTGAGCTCAGGATCTACCTTTGCCTTGGCACTGACTATCTTAAGGTTGAACTCGACTTCCTTTCCTGAAACCGCCTTATCGTGGTAGTGCTCAGGGAAGCTCTTCTTAAAGGAAGCACTATCGCCCGTTTTCTTTCCCATTACCGCATCCTCGAACTCAGGGAAGCGCGCGCCGCCCTCTACCTTGAACTCATAACCCTTGGCGCTGTTGCCAGGGATCGTCTCTCCGCCTATGGTGCACTCAAAATCGATCGTGACCATATCGTTCTCGGTAATCGCATCTGTGGTCTCAACGAACTGACCCGCACCCTCTTGGAGCTTCCTGAGGCTGTCTTTGACCTCTTCATCGGTAGCGGTGATCTCCTTTTTCTCAACCTTAACACCTCTATACTCTTTAAGTGATATATTCGGAGCCACATCGACAAAAGCACTGTATGTAAAGGCCTCGCCTTCCTTGACCTCGGTCGTATCAAGCTCCGGCTTGGAGGTTGGTACAAGTTTCTGCTCCTGCATGGCAGCCGGGTATGACTCCTCTATCAGGGTTGAGGCGACCTGGTCAAGTATCTTCTTGCCATATCTCTGGACAACCACCTCACGAGGAACATGACCCTTTCTGAAACCCTCGACCTCGGCCTCCGCAAGCAATGCGTCAACCGTCATATTTATAGCTTCATCTACCTTTTCACTAGGTATCTCTATTGCGACCTTTTTTCTTACCGGTGTGATCTCACTTACTTCTACTTTCATGACACTCCTCTTCTCTTTCTCTTTTTGATTAATCGCCAAAGGCGGATCTTAAGTAATAATTGGTGCGAGAGGGGGGACTCGAACCCCCATGGTCGCCCACCAGATCCTAAATCTGGCGCGTCTGCCAATTCCGCCACTCTCGCCTCATTTCAGCACTTAAGGCTCAAGTACCGTAGTAATGCAGCCGCAAGCGTAACACACTTTAAAGCAGTCTGGGCACCAGGGTATATCTCAATCACTTAAGTTATCTAATATAGTATAGGTAATTTATCACCCGAGTGCAACAGTAAATAACTTGATTTTATTGAAATTTTTTAAAAAAATGACTCAAATGAGATGAAAGAAAAGCTTCTGTGCGGAACTGCGGCATAAAAAGAGGTTAAAGAGCCATAAAGACGAGCTTTTTAATAAAATGATCTTTATCTGACTTTTTAAGGCAAAAAAAAACGGGCCCTCTAAAAGAGGGCCCGTTAATATTACTTATTTTAACTACGCTTCAGTAAGCAGTCGCTTAGAACTTTGCGTTTGCCTGGAGGTAGTAGTAGTGCATTGTCTCGAGGTTTGTGTTACCCTCATCGGTCTCAGTGTATGTACCACCTGTGAAGCTTGAGTAACCCAACTGAATTCCGAGAGCGTCGTTGTGGGCATACTTTAAGGTAAGGTCATACTCTGCACCTATATCAGTATCGCCATTTACGTCCTCTTCAGCAGCGTTGATTGACCAGTAGTCAAACTTAGCTGAAAGCTGATCTGTAAGGCTTCCGCTTACATTGATGTTCCAGGAAGCCGTGTCTGACCAGGTCTGGAGATCAAAGTAACCGAGGTGTGCATGGCCTGTAGGATAGAGCTGGTCAAATGCTGTGATATCGCCTGAAGCATCCTGACCTGTGGCTGCAACATACTGTCCACCGATCTTGCCCATACCAAAGTCATAGCTGGCTGTGATGGCATATGCTGAAGCTGATTTGTCAATATCCGGATCTCCAACTGGATCTCTGAATACGACCGTACCACTCTGGAAAGGCATCTCGAGGCTAAGTGTAACACCTGCGAATGTACCTTTTGCCCTGAAACCAAAGGTGTTTGTTGTCTCTTCGGCTACTTGTGTGGAGCCACCATACCTAAAGCCACCCTGTCCCTGGCGCTTGGAAATGTAGTATACCTCCAAGGCATCGATCGGAAGGCTCTTTACGCTACCCTGGATTATCCAGAGATCTGTATCGTTGCTGCCTAGACCGTTCTCAAGAATCTTAAGGTCGGCAAGTAAAACGTCAACAACATCGCTGGTGTATGTAATGCCCCAGCCGTCAAATGACTGTCCGTTGTTGCTCCAGCCGATCGAACCGATGAGTCTCTGGTCGCCAAGGTTAACTTCCTGACGTCCAAACTTAACGCCAACGCCTGAACCCATGATGTCGCTTGCTTCGGCATAGGCCTCATGAAGGTCAAGTGTGTTGTTCTCAATAACAAAAGGACCGAAGCCAGATACAGCATCAGTGGTGTTACCTGTTGTTCCCCATGTTCTTGTGTCCTGGATGGTTATCTTTACAGTTACATCGTCAGTCGGATTGGCTGTAGCTGTAAGCCTTGCTCTCTGACCAACAAAAGCTGCACCGTCATTCTCTACAAAGTTTGTGTTATCCTTGTTCTCACCCCTTACACGAAGCGAACCATCAAAGTCGACGGCCATTGCAGGTACCGTGAAGGCTACAAGCGCTACGGCTGATAGGGCTAATATTAACAGTCTTTTCATTACTCTCCTCCTTTTTCCGTTGTTTTCTTTTTTTTGTATCAGTTAAGAGCTTCTGTTGAAAGTGATCAGTGCAGCACACCTCTTACTTCAGCCTTTAAACTGGTTTTGCCTAAGTAACTTTTTTTAATAATTCTTATCTATCTATAAACAAGTATCTCAAGTCAATAGTCCGGATATAACAAACTTTACATCCTCCTTTCCATGGTCTTTTTGATACCTGCACCCGTGACGCTCAATGCATAAAACGCCCTTAATTCACATGAATCTAACATCCCCTGAGAGGGTTGTCAAGTGTTTTTTGAATGTTTTTAGGGGTTCCGGCATTTTTTTTTACCCCCTCCTTCCGACCCTCTTTAAGAAGAGTAAAATATCTTACCTGAAAAAAGTTCAACAAGCAACTATTAACATCAGATTAAAAACACTGTAATGAGAAATCGATCATCATAAAAAAACAAACGATACTAAACAACACCTGCTCTTAGTAGATCATGCAAGTGCACAACGCCGGTAACGTTGCCTCTGTTATCTAAAGCAAAGAGCGCTGTGATAGAAAACTTTTCCATAACACTTATAGCCTTCTCCGCGAGCTCCCCGTCAAGTATGGTCTTGGGGGCCGCGCCCATTATATCACCGGCACGCATGGATAGAACGCTCTCCCCCTTCTCAAGCGTGCGTCGTATATCACCGTCGGTTATAACACCTACAAGGTTAGTACCTTCAAAGACACCCGTTAGACCAAGCCTCTTCTCGGTCATCATAAAGAGCGCGTCCTTAACTATCACATCAGGAGCAACCCTTGGTATCTCTTCGCCCTTATGCATTAGGTCACTTACCTTTAGTAGTTTACGTCCGAGACTTCCCGCAGGATGCAGTACGGCAAAGTCCTCCTCCTTAAAATCTTTTGCTTCAAGTAAAGCAACAGCCAGTGCGTCACCCATCGCAAGTGTTGCTGTTGTGGAGGCCGTTGGCGCGAGTCCCATGGGACAGGCCTCTTCGGTTACGGCTATGTCCAAGACCTCATCCGAGTTTTTACTAAGCGTACTCTCAAGACCTCCGGTCATGGCTATTATCTTTATGCCCATCCTCTTTACATAAGGAAGCATTCTTATTATCTCTTCGGTCTCGCCGGAGTTGGATACAGCGATAAGGATATCATCCTTGCCGAGCATGCCAAGGTCGCCGTGGGCACCCTCGGCGGGATGAAGAAAAAAAGAAGATGTTCCGGTCGAGGCCAGTGTCGCGGCTATCTTCTGACAAATAAGCCCGCTCTTGCCCATACCGCTTACGGCAACCTTTCCTCTCGCAGAGAGTATCAGCTCAAGGGAGCGCCCAAATGACTCTCCTATGCGTGAGGCCAGCTCGCTCACGCCGGCGGCCTCTATGCGTATGACCTTCTTTGCGGTCTCGGTCAGTTCCTTTAGATCTTTTGCCATCCTTATTCTTCCCTTGCCGCAGCGTGTATCTTTAGAAGCCTTTTTAAGAGCGACTCCATATCACCAAGCCTGATCGAATTGGGGCCATCCGAGAGCGCCTTTTCCGGCTCGGGGTGAGTCTCCATGAAAAGTCCGTCACAGCCGACCGCCACGGCGGCACGGGAAAGTACCTTTGCCATCTCCCGGTCCCCGCCCGAGACTTTTCCCAAAGCCGAGGGTTTCTGCACGCTGTGTGTTGCGTCAAAGATGACGGGATAGCCGTTATCTCTCATTATAGGCAGAGAGCGGAAGTCCACTATAAGATTACCGTAGCCGAATGTCGTGCCGCGCTCGGTCATGAAT
>DAOVXI010000028.1 GCA_030636245.1 Deltaproteobacteria bacterium | reverse complement strand
CCAGACAGGCACGGGCAAGAGTGCTGTATTTATCCTGACCATCTACAACAAGCTTCTTTCTACTCCTCGAAAAGAAAAAGGAGGACCGAGGGCGCTGATCATGGCCCCAACAAGGGAGCTTGCCGAGCAGCTTGACACGGAGGCGAAGAAGATAGCATCTCATACGGAGCTACGCTCTATAGCTATCTATGGGGGGGTCGAGTATAACAAGCAGGTCACAGCTCTCAAAACTGGAGTGGACCTTGTTGTTGCAACCCCTGGCCGCCTGATAGACCTATATAAGTCCAAAGGCCTCCGATTAAATGATATAGAGGTCTTTATCGTGGACGAGGCGGACCGCATGTTTGACATAGGCTTTGCCCCTGACATCCGCTATATAGCAAACCGCCTTCCCAAGAACAAACCCAGACAGACCATGCTCTTTTCTGCAACCATAAACGAGGACATGCACAGGCTCGCAACAACTTACATGAAACCGGATCCCATTATGGTGGAGATAGACCCTGAGCAGGTGACCGTGGACAAGATAGACCAGCGTGTCCTCTACCCCTCCAACGAGGAGAAGCTACCCACCCTTATGGCCCTTCTTAAAAGACCGGAAATGAAGCGGGTCATGATCTTTACCAATATGAAGAGGACGGCAGAGGAGCTTGAGTGGAAGCTTAAGGGCAACGGCTTTCCCGTAAAGGTACTTACCGGTGACGTGAGCCAGTCAAAACGCAAACGTACCATAGATGATATAAAGGCCGGCAAGATAAAGATACTTGTCGCAACGGATGTTGTCGCACGAGGGGTTCACATTGAGGATGTTTCGCATGTTATCAACTATGACCTCCCAAGCGAGGCGCCAAGCTATGTCCACCGCATAGGCAGAACAGCAAGAGCCGGCAAGGTAGGAACGGCATACAGTCTTGTCTGCGAGGACCACGCGATCAACCTCCCCGAGATAGAAAAGTATATAGAGCGAAAGATCCAGGTGGAGTGGATAGATGAATCGGAGTTGGTAGAGGACAAGGCCGGACCATATAGAAGAAAGAGGCCGTCAAATAAAAATGCTCCACCTCGCAAGAAGGGCCGTGGCAACCGATAAAGATGACGCACAACTTCGTTTTTAACTCGCACCCCCCCTACACCTTGTTATCCACATATATAATGATCAGTCAATGGGCAAAAAAGGAGCGGCCAAAGTAAGCCGACCCTCTACAACCAACGTTTAGTGGAGTAGCTGCCCGTAACAAGCCTTCTGATCGATTGGCCTATTATCTGACGCCCCCAGTTAAGCTCGCCGTATAATGATATAAACTTTATGAGATCGCGTACGGCACGAAGCTGGTCACGCCTTGAAAGCTTCTTTAAGGCCGCCTTGAAATCGGCCTCATGCACATTTGCAAAGATCATTCTTAGAGGATTATACTGGTCGGTAGAGCGCGCAACCTCGCTCACGATATGCGTCCTGTATATCTCTTGAACAGGACGCTTCCCCTGCATAGCCTCTATTACAGCTTCGCCTGCTATGGCTCCCGAGTGAAGGGCGCAACTCATCCCCTCTGCGAGCATATTGAAGAACCCTGCTGCCTGACCCGTTATAAGTATGTTCTCTTTACCAAAGACGTAGCGGTTTATGATACTCGGCCCGAAGTTATGAGCGCCGCCTTCTTTCTCCTCCGAGGGCTCAAGCCTCACGCCGTGTTTATCTTTTATATAGCTCACAAACCTCTTGTGGTGCTCCTCGACACTACCGCCCTTCCTGAAGCCAACGCCGAGTATGAGCCTACCCTCACGTGCGTGACTCCACGTGTAGTGACCAAGCTTGGAGTTTATCCAGAAGTGAAAGTAATCTTCATCAAGCGGACACTCGATTATGCGATGGAACTTCTGCGCCACAACGAACCACGGAAGGGTCTTTGAATATTCGGGGTAGACAGCCGCCCTGACCGGAGAGTTCGGACCGTCGGCACCTATGACAAAACGTGCTTGATATTCTACGGACTCTCCTTTGTGGCGAGCTGAGATACGTGCAAGCTTACCATCGGTCTTTAGACCGAGGAATGCCGTCTCGTCATGAACCTCGACACGGCTCTTCTCTATGGCCCAGTAATCGGAGTATTTTCTGTGCAGGTGTGGTGTCGGACCGCCGAAGAAATCCATGGGCGTAGAGATACCACTTGAAAAATGAAAGGTCACGCCGCGGCAACTCGTCGGATCATGCAGGGCTTCGCGAGGCAAAGGGCCGAAGTTCTCTATCAAAAATCTGTGCCCCCTTGGAGATAAGATCCCACTGCATACCTTATGTCGCGGCAGTTTCCTGAAGTCTATGGCTACAACCTTAAGCCCGGCATCTACAAGCCTCTTAGCCGCGGCCGCGGAAGCGGGGCCCGTGCCGACTATAAGAACATCTACTTTATATATCTTCTTTACACTCATTATATCAGCTCCAAGAGAGTTGTGACCGGCGCTTCTGTTAAAGCACGGAAGATATCTGCGTCAACGGGATTCTCTACTACTATACGCTCAAAGCTGCGGCCTTCGAGTATCCACCGCGCCTGAGCCTCAACGTTTTTCTTATTGTCATCATCACTGCTGAAGATCTCTCTTCCCAAAGATATGGCCGAACGATGAAGATCTAGGTTCATGCTAAAACCTACATCCTTCTTAAGGTCATTGTATAAACGGAGAAGCCTCTTATGATCAAGGTTATAAGAACGAGCATCTACAATATATAGGTCACTTGACAAAAGCTCACGCCTTATAGATGGCTCCCTTAAGAGCCGCTCACCGATCGAGATGACTTTCTTCTTTGAAAGAGGAAGTATCTCCCTTAAAGGACGCAGTAGAAGACCCTCGAAGAGCACCACCTCACGTGCATTCTTAAATATATGCCTGACCGCATCCGCTTCATCCTCTATTGAAGCGTACGCCGACTCAAAGACAATCATATCCGCCTCTATTACGCAGACCTTCCCGCTACCACCAAGCAGAGCTACGGCCTTTTCTATCAAGGCGTCCTCCACGCAACCTTTACCTGCTACGAGTACCACCTCTTTATCGGCAACTTTATTCGCATCAAAGACCGCTCCGCCTTTCTTAAGATACCGGGAGTACCGCTCAGACTTTCTCTCTCCTATAACACTTAATTTTCTACGCTCTTCGAGCGTTATCGTCGTTATCTCGTTATCAACAGGACATAGCACCTCGCATGAACCACAGAGCGTGCAGGCATCGACACCTGCGTTCAAACCATCCGGAACCTCGCCCGTAGAACTCCCCCACTGCATGGCTTTAAAGCGACCGTAAGGCGTAAGCGTCATATCCTTCTTACTGCGCCATACCGGGCAGTTAAGCAGGCAGAGAGCACAGCCCGTACAGGTCTCGTATGCGTTACTTGTCTTCATAATTTTAAAATACCGTATTGGGGTTTAGTATCATCGCAGGGTCTGCCTCACGCTTCATTTTCAGCTGACGGTCTACGACTTCGTCGCCAAAGAGCCGCCTTATATAGCCCTTCATCATCCCGCCGAAACGGTAACAGCTGAGGTTCATATCAACCCCTATGTCGTATATCTCGTTCTTGAATGACTGCAGTTGATCGCGGCTATACTTGCCATCATTGCAGGAAGGCTCGAACTCACAGCCATAGGCAAAGTTAACAGCGTCCTTCGAGACACAGCTCATCTCGTAATGCTCGTCATTCGCTTCAGGCTTCTTCTTTATGCCGACGCAATAGAGCGTATAGTATTTAAAGTACTTCCTGCATACGGCGTTGCCGCGCTCGACGGCCTCTATGAACTTATCTTCAGGGGCCGAGAGGTCAGGTATCGTCATCTTCTTTGAGCCCCAATGCCTCCAAACGGCGCGCGAAAATATGACACTACGGTCTACTACCTCGCCCTTATCCATGAATTCGCGTCGCTGGAGATCGGGAAAGAGCGTTAGCCTTCTCTTTAATAAGTAAAACGACTCGCCTAACTTCCACGGACGAAACGCATAATAGACAGCCATACGCAGGCCAAAGCCGACTTCCCCGTGTCCGCGCAGCTTAGGCTCTGTCTTAGCTATAAATTCCTTTTCACGTTCTTTACTGTCAAAACCTACGAGTAAGGTTATGGCCCTATCCATTATCGTCAGTATGCCGGAGTAATCCGAGGCCTCGCTCTCGACTATGGTTCGAAGATCCTCTATGGCACTACGCAAATTCGAATAGTAGAGATAGCGCATCTTCATGGGCGTGAAGTTGCGTATCTTCAAAGTGGCCTCGGCTATTACGCCGAACTGACCGTAACCGAGGATGACACGCTCGAATAGATCGCTATTTTCGGTCGAGGTGCACTCAACTACATCGCCCGTAGGGGTTACGACCTTAAGCGCTATTGCCTGATCCGCGCTCAACCCATACTTGGGTGAGTTTATATCTACGCCGCCCACACCCAAAACACCACCGACCGTTGATGTAAAGTTAAGCGGCGCTGACAGATAATCCAACCCCTCGCGACGCAAGACCTCTGCCAACTCGTGCCAGAAGATGCCGCCCTCTACTCGTGCGGTCATTTTGGTTTTATCGATATCAATAACCCTCTGCATGGAACTCATATCGAGTAGCAGACCGCCAAAGGCAACGGCCTCGCCCTCTGTGCCCAGACCGCCTCCCCTGACCGTCACTGGAACATGATGACGCTGGGCGGCTTTCAAGACCTTTGATATATCCTCCACACACTGCGGTCTTAAGACCCCGTGCGGCATGCCATAGGAGAGCCCTCCGGCGTCGGTTACGAATATCGCACATGCGGCGTGGCTCTCATCGATGGTAAGGCCTGCTTCTTCAAGTTCTTCGACAAAGGCCCGCCAATCATCTTGACCTGCTTTTTTCGCATCATCGGTAGACTTTGGGTGCCATCTTGGCGGGTTTATGCACTGACGCGGGATCCCCTCAAGCGAATCCGGGGCAACGTTATCGAGATGCATGGTACCTGACTTAATTTCCTCGTTCGTCACTTTAAATATATACTCCAATAAATTTATCCCAAGACAAAGGGCCGCAACAGCTCTCAATGGAATTATGTATTATAACCCGTAATTAAAATAGTTTCAATGGAATGGATGGTGGGCCCGGCGGAAGTTTCCTAACACGGCTCTTTTGGCAGGGAAAGATGGGTTATCTTAGGTGGGCCATTGCCCACCGATAAACGGTCACTCGTGACCCACATCGTCTTATAAATAAAACGAACTCAACCGTTATACTTCATTAAGCTCAGCACGAACGGTTGCGTTCGCCATCACATCGCCCTACCCCCTATTTATCCACATATCCAGGAATACATCAACGCACAAACCTACCGGAACAGCTCAAAATATTTTACAATTTGACATTATTTTCTCATTTATTGTATTATAATGTTAACAGACAACGAAGTTCCCTTTATAACCTATTCTCACAAAAGAGGTCCCACATAATGAGCGATATAATAGATATGCTGAAAGCCAAGGAGGCAGAGGTAGAAGCCGCTATCGATCAGGCTCAAACTAAGGCAAGTGAGATCAAAGAGAACACCTCGGCTGAGACCCGCAGGATAATGGATGAGGCAGTTGAAAGAACTGAGAAAGAACGCGAGGACATGAGCCTTACTCACCAAAAACAACTACAAGTGAAAGTTGAGGAAATAAAAGCTCAAGGAGAAACAAAAGCAAGAACCATACAAGAAAGATCCAATGAACGTTTTGAAGATGCCGTAAAAACTGTATTCGAAACCATAGCAAGCAGCACTTAAACAGGAACACCTCTTAATGAGTGTTCTCTTCCAGAGGCGCTATGATTGAAGAGATGAGTAAAATCCAGATCATTGGAACACGAACACTGCTTGATGAGTGCATCCGCACCATGCACGCGCTCTCGGTCGTTCACATTGAGAACGTGCATCAAGGAAAAACACCGGAGCGCTTCATTCAAAAGATCCCCCTGAATCCGGATAAGATAGAAGAAAGAAAATCACTCCAGAAGTCGCTCAAAGGACTCGAAGACCTTCTAGACCTTTTCACGAAACCAAGAGACACTACAAGAAAGACCGTCCCCTACCACTCGATCCAAGACACGCTTGACACACTAACACCCATTGAAAACAAAACAAAAGAACTACACTACAAAAAAGACTCTCTCGAAGAAGAGCTTGGCAGTGTCGGCAGGTATGAGCGGATACTCAAAGTCTTTGCTCCCATGATATCAAAGCTTGGCTCTTTCAAGAGCATTGACACACTCGGGATCACCATAGAAAGATCAAAGATCGAGGTACTTGAACTCCTCGAAGAAGAAATAAACAAAGCGACCTCTGGCAGTTACATGCTCTATAAAAGGTCGGTGGATGACAAGCTTACGGGTGTGCTCATAGCGCACAGCAAAAGTAGCGGCGATGATATTAAAAAACTCCTTACCGGAGAAGCGATAAACGAGGTTGTACTTCCGGATGATTACAGAGAACTGCCTTTCCTGATCGCCCTTACGAAGATGGTAACAAAGAAAGAGGAGATTCCAGGGAAGATCAAGGAGGTCAACTTAAAGCTCAATAGCATTTCAGGTGAGTGGTATAAGATAGTGCTCGGCGCAAGAACCGCCATCCTTGACGCGCTGGAAGAACTCGGCACCATAAACTACTGTGGAGGGTCAAAACACAGCTTTATCATAGAAGGATGGCTGCCAAAAGGCAAACTGTATGAAGTTAAAGAAAGCTTTGAGGAGACCTTCCGGGGCAATGTAATGGTAAGAGAGCTTGCGGTTAGCGAGATTGAAGAAGCCAACACACCGGTACTTATAAAAAACACGCGTATCGTAAGACCATTCGAGATATTCCTCGGCTTCTTGCCCACACCACATTACAGGTCTGTCGACCCGACCCCATGGATCGCCATCTTCTTTCCCATCTTCTTCGGCCTCATAGTAGGAGACCTTGGCTACGGAGCTGTGTTGTTCCTTATAGGTATATACTTAAGGCATAGATTATCAAAAAAACCGCTCCTAAGAGACATGATGGAGATAATGTGTGTCAGCGCCCTATCGGCAATGATCTTCGGGGCAATATTCGGTGAGCTCTTCGGCAACATTGGTAAAGATATCGGAGCATTCACACACCCGCTCTTTGACAGGGCACACACACTCAAGGTCTTTTTATCGATATCAATAGGCATTGGTGTCGGACACATTTTTCTCGGCCTTATTATAGCCACAATAAATTACCTTGGCAGAAGAAAGTTTGTAAAGGCTCTGGAAAAAGCATCCATGCTTTTTCTTCTGACTTCATTCCTGCTTATAATCGCCATGAAGCTGGATTTTCTGCCAAGTATTGCCACCTTCCCGCTGATCATAAGCTCTTTAGTCTTCCTTGTCCTTCTTATAGTTCTTGAAGGCGTTTTGGGTGTAGTCGAGTTCATAAAAGCCATAAGCAACATCTTAAGCTACACACGTATCATGGCAGTCGGCACCGCCTCGGTAGTGCTTGCGCTCATCGCCAACAAAGCAGGCTCCATGGTAGACAACATCGTCTTGGGCATTACCATCACTGTTTTATTCCACACGGTCAATATCATGCTAAGTGTCGTAACCCCCTCGGTCCAGTCACTAAGGCTCCAGTATGTTGAGTTCTTAAGCAAGTTCTATGAAGGAGGCGGAAAAAAATATCTGCCCTTTAAAAAAAACGATTGACCTTACTTAAAGAGTGATTGATAATCATATAGATATAAGAAATTAAATACTTTATGGAGGTTATCATGGGAATGGAAACTGCTATCACAGCCATAGCCGCTGCACTTGCCATCGGCATACCTGCCCTCGCAACTGCCTGGGCCCAGGGAAAGATCGGCTCTGCCGGAATAGGAACTCTGGCTGAAAAACCTGAACTTATAGGTGTCGTCATAATACTTGTCGCGATACCTGAGACCATGGTGCTCCTTGGTTTCGTCATTGCCTATCTTATCATAGGCCAATAAGCCGTATCCGTGATCTAAAGGGAATCTACCATGGGAGAGGAACAACTACTAAAGGCTCTTAGCGAAGAGGCCGAGCGTGAGTGCGATAGGATCATAAGCGCTGCGATGGAGTTGCGCGACACAGAGATAGCCCGTTCAAAGAACGAGGCCGAATTGAATAAAGAGAAAGCTCTGGCGGAACACAAGAAAACACTTCAAAAGGAGGCGGAGGTAAATATCGCGGGAGCTCACCTCCACTCAAAAACCGAGATCCTTAAAGCTAAAACCATAGTGATCGACAATATCTTTGAAGAAGCGTTGAACAGAATAACAAAACTGGATAAGAAGAAGTACTCCTCTTACCTTCAACTTTTATATAATGAACTTAAGGAAGCCTGGCCCGCAGAAGTAGAGGCCAAAGCTTATGTAAATCCGAAAGATGAAGCTCTTATAGACTCAAAGGACATAACGTTAGAGACAGACGACTCTGTTCAGCTCGGCATCGTCTTCAAGTCTAAAGACGGAAGCCACTGTTTTGAGAACACCGCCCGTTCAAGGTCGGAAAAGGCAAAGGCTGAACTTATTGTGGAGCTCAACAACATACTTTTCCAAAAGGATCAATAAATGGATCTAGGCTACCTTAATGCAAGGATACACGCATGGAAAGGCGAGCTCATTACCAAAGAGAGTTACAACAGACTCCTTGGTTCGGATGACAAAGAAGACCTCGACTCATACAAGGACGCACTCCTTAGCACCTGTTACGGCCGCCTTACAGGCATTGCCGCACCAAATATAAAAAGAACCGAGGAGCTCATAAGCTACGTAATAAAGAGGAACTTCGATACGCGGCTAAACTTATTATGGCAAAAATCTTCCGACGAGGTAAAGCCGCTTTTAAAAGCTCTATTATCCTCCTGGGAGGTATCCGCACTGAAGACCATTATAAGGGGCATTGAAAAGAACACTCCAAGGAACGAACTTATAAACTCCGTTGGCCCTGCGGGGGAATTCGACAAGAAAGCCATTGAAGAGCTATGCTCTGTAAGCAGCATCGGGGAACTTCAAAGCGTCTTGGGCGCATGGGGAAGCCCCTACTCAATACCGATCGCCAAAACGCTTAAAGGATACATTCAAAGTAAACACCTTTATGACATGGAGCTGGCCATAGACAACTTCTCGCTTACCCACTACATTACCCTGATGACCGACAACTCAGCGAACTCAAATATAGTTAGAGATGTTCTGAAGGACAGGATAGACTCGACTAATATCATGACCCTCTTTAAACTTACGAACGAGTCATTTACAAAGAGCTCGGCAAAAGAACTTTTTATAGAAAACGGCAAAAGACTTTTATCCGCACCCTTCTCATCGCTCTTGGAAATAAAGGACAGAGAAAAACTCATATCCGCCATAGCAGAAGAGATACGCGACAAAGCATGGCAAAAGGTCTTGTACTCAACAAAGCTTACTGGCGCGCTTACCCTGGAGGAGGAGCTTGAGTTCATTACAGGCCGCCGACTTATAAGAGAGGCAATGATCCAGCCGCTGGGCATTGCTCCGGCGGCGGCATACATATACAGGCTCATACGCGAATCGAAAAACCTTCGCCTCATACTAAGAGCTAAGGTCTTTGCCATACCCCGCTCAACCCTTGAAGAACTTATAATGAGCTATGATCTAAGCACAGCCAGCACTATAACGGCTGCATCATAAAACTTTGAGAGGCTTACAATGTCGGAACTTTTAATAATAACAGAGAAAGGAAGGTCAACCGGCTTCAAGCTTGCAGGCTTCGAGACAAAAGAACTCGAAATCAAGGACGACCCCTCTGAGCTTATAAAAGAGCTTAAGGGATATTCACTGCTGTGCATCGACACGAACACACTCAACAGGATCGACGCCATGACACTTAAGAGAGTAAAAAAAGAAGGTCTGCCGATAATCATACCCCTTAATATACCCTCCATGTGGCAGGAGGAAAAAGAGGAAGAGTCACCGATCGTAAGAATGCTAAGAAGAGCTATCGGCTATCAAATAAAGATAAAGAGTTGAGCATATGAACGATACTTTAAAAGGAACCATCTATGCTATATCCGGCCCCACCGTTATTGCAAGCGGAATGAAGGGTGCACGTATGCACTCGACCTGCACGGTTGGTGCCGATGGACTTTTAGCAGAGGTTATACGCATTGACGGAGAGTACGTTACCCTGCAGGTCTTCGAAGACACAACAGGACTCAGACTCGGCGAGAAGGTGGTAAGCTCAAACCACGGACTTACGGTAAAGCTTGGCCCCGGGCTTCTCTCAAACGTTTTTGACGGTATTCAAAGGCCGCTTCTGAAAGCAAAAGAGGTATCAGGAGACTTCATTAAAAAAGGTTTCTACATAGAAGCGGTCGATATGAAAAAGAACTGGGAGTTCAAGGCGATAAAGAACGCCGGCGATGAGGTCTTTGAAGGAGACGTTCTTGGAACCATAGATGAGACCAAAGCCTTAACCCATAAGATAATGGTCCCGCCCAACGTCTCGGGCAGGATCCAAAAAATAGAAAACGGCAATGTAACCGGCGAAGACACGGTCTGCACCTTAGAGAGCGGAGAAGAGATTGGACTGTACCAGGAGTGGCCGGTTAGAAAAGGCAGACCTTACAGAAAAAAACATCCCTCCGCCACACCCTTTGTCACCGGTCAAAGGGTCTTTGACACGGTCATGCCGATAACAGAAGGCGGTGCGGCGGTCGTCCCCGGGGGCTTCGGAACCGGAAAGACCGTAATAGACCACACTATCGCAAAATTCTCTTTATGCGACATAGTTATATTTGTCGGCTGCGGAGAAAGGGGCAACGAGATGACCGAGGTCTTAAGCGAATTCCCAAAGCTCAAAGACCCGGTGCACGACCTCCCGCTAAGCGAGAGGACCGTACTAATAGTGAATACCTCTAACATGCCTGTTGCCGCACGAGAGGCATCTATATTCACAGGCATAACGATCGCCGAGTACTTCAGGGATATGGGCTACAGTATCGCGCTCCTAACGGACTCCATCTCACGGTGGGCCGAAGCACTAAGAGAGATATCCTCACGACTCGAAGAGATCCCGGGAGAGGAAGGTTACCCGCCTTACCTTTCCACAAGGCTTGGAGAGTTCTATGAAAGAGCAGGCAAGGTAGAGTGTCTCGGAGATCACGACAGAACGGGTTCCGTAACCATAATCAGCTCGGTCTCTCCTCCCGGAGGCGACTTCTCGGAGCCTGTAACACAAACCTCACTTAGGTTTTCAGGAGCGTTCTGGGCGCTGGATAAAGACCTTGCACACCGCCGCCACTTCCCTGCGGTCAACTGGAACAAGAGCTTTACCCTGTACTATGATCAACTTAGAGAATGGTACGAGAAGGAGGTTTCACCGGAGATGGAACCCTTAAGAACTCGGCTCTTAACGCTGCTTGAAAAAGAGGCGGAACTTGCCGAGGTTGCCCAGGTCATAGGTCTTGAATCTCTTCAGGACTCGGACAGGATCACCCTTGAGTTCTCTTCACTCATAAGAGAAGGCTTCTTAAGGCAAAACGTCTTTGACCCGAATGACTCCTTCTCTTCATTTGAAAAGCAGCTATGGATATTAAAGGTAATATTCGGAATCTTTGATGTAACGAACGAAGCTCTCGCAAGAGGCGTATACCTTGAAAAGATACTTGATACGCCTATGAAGACGAAAGTACTAATGCTCAGCAATGTCCCGAATAAAGGTTTTAAAGAAAAGGCAGAAGCTCTCCTAAGCGAGATGATCAAGACATTTAACTCAATGTAAGGTGTTACTATGAAGCTTACAAAAAATCAATACGCAACCATAAAGAAGGTCACCGGGCCGCTCATTTTCGTTGAAGGGCTAAAGGGGGTAAGCTTCTCCGAGCTTTGCACGATAAAGCTAAGAGATGGCGAGACCAGGCTCGGTCAAGTACTTAAACTCCATGACGACCAGGCCGTGATACAGGTCCTTGAAGGCACGAGCGGCATAGACATCAAAGACTCGAGTGTCACCCCTCACGGTGAGGTAGCAAAGATAGGCTTATCCGAGGACGTGCTTGGAAGGGTCTTCAACGGCATGGGTAAACCGATCGATGGACTGCCACCCATACTGCCGACGGTTAGGATGGATATAAACGGTTCTCCGATAAACCCTGTCGCGAGGGAGCGACCCTTCAACTTTATTGAGACCGGCATCTCGGCCATAGACGGACTTAACACCCTGGTAAGAGGGCAGAAGCTTCCCGTCTTCTCCACCGCCGGCCTTCCGGCCAATAAACTGGTGATGCAGATACTTAAAAACTCACGCGTACCGGACGATGAGGAGTTCTATATCGTACTCGGCGCTATGGGCATTACATCAAGGGAGGCCTTTTTCTTTGCCGACGAGCTTGAAGCAAGCGGCATGAAGCACAGGACCGTCTCATACATAAACCTTGCCTCCGACCCTGCGGTAGAAAGACTTTTTACACCAAGGATAGCTCTTACAACCTCTGAGTACCTGGCATTTGAAAAAGGCTGTCACGTGCTCTTGCTCATAACGGACATGACGGCCTACTGTGAAGCCTTAAGAGAGATCGCAGGCGCACGGGAGGAGAT
>DAOVXI010000083.1 GCA_030636245.1 Deltaproteobacteria bacterium | reverse complement strand
TTCTCCTCCGCCTCTTTTCGCTCGGTTACGTCCCTGAAGAAACCTATCAGGACATCCTTACCATTCAATGTCATCTTTGCCGTGTTGATCTCGGCATAGAAGACAGAGCCGTCCTTTCTCTTAACCGGGATATTGGCGGCGATCTTTATCTCTCCTTCTGCCTGCTTTTCAAACTCTCCTATAATATAAGGTAAATCCTCGGCCGGGTGAATGTCCATAATCCCGAGCCCTTTAAGCTCACCCTCTTCATAGCCGATCATCTTGCAGATCATTGGATTGGCGGAGATAAAACGCTTACTCTCTACCCCAGCGAGAATTATACCGTCACTGGCGTTAACAAAGATGTCGTGGAATTTCTTTTCATTCTCTCTGGCTGTTTCATACGCATCTTTAAGTTTAGTTTCCGTTTTCTTGTGCTCGGACACCTCCCTTTGAAGGTCACGATTCAAGGAAAAATTTGCATACAGATAACCACGCATACGGCGTGCGGTGACAAGAAGAAGCACGAGGAAGATGGTCGCCATAATACCCATACTTATCGGTATCAGCCCGTCCTGCATAAAGAAGCGAACAGTAATGATCCCTATTACGGGTACAATATAAAGGGTGAAGGCCATCGTTGATGAGGAGAAAAATCCCAAGGCGCCGGAGGCCATGCCTCCCATAACAAAGGCGAGAAAAACCTGGTGGGGGAGTGAGCCCAAAGGAAAAATAAATATCGCGGACGAGCCGAACACAAGGCCTGAAACACCCATGGAGACTACAAAACGTTTACGCCAAATGGGCATCTCGGCGTCCTTTGGCGCACTCCTTGTAAAGCTGATATACATCAAGAAACGTATCACTTGCAAAGTAATATTTACGGCAGCCCATATGACGACAACTCTTGGCGCCACCTCACGCCACATAACAACAGCTATTATCAAAGAGTTTACTATGACAGCGATAGCAGCGATCGGGTGGTTCTTGTAGAGAAGCCGTGTAAGTGACGCCTCAACCTGTAGATTTTTTTCGATCTCTTTGGCGCTGTCTATATAATCATATCTATTATCCATAAAGTTACCTTAAAAAGTCGACCTTGAAACCTTGACGCAAATCCAAAATTACTGGATCTCTTCCTGACTTGATCTCGATCACGGTTGGCATTCCGATCAATGCCGATTAAAACCAACAACGAAAACAACAGACTTACCCGATGATTCTCCTGAGCCTCGGTATAAGATCCTCGCCTTTAAGCGGCTTAACAACAAAGTCGTCCGCACCCAACTGGAATATACTGTCTCTTGTCTCTACCGTATCGTCGCCGGTAATGATCACCACCGGTATGTTTTTAAGTTCGGATGTATTCTTTATTCGTTTAAGTACATCGAAGCCGCTCATACCCGGCATATTGATGTCGAGTAGGACCAAGTCGATAGGGGTATCCTTGATACCCTCAAATCTCCCTATTGCCTCTTCGCCGCTTGAAGCTTCGATTATGTCGACACCCATCTCTTCGAGCAACTTTTTGAGTATCTCGCGTATGGTTTCGCTATCGTCGATTATAAGTATACTTGGCCTTCTGTATGGCAGACTTACGTTGAAGGTGCTCCCTTCTCCAAAAGCGCTCTTAACGCTGAGCTTGCCGCCGTGCGCCTTCACTATATCTTTAGCCAGCGGAAGCCCGAAGCCGGTGCCGCTCTCTCCGGCTGTGCCGTGGGTGGAGGTCTTTTCCTCATATTTGAAGAGAGTATCAATACGTTCGATTTCTATGCCTACACCCGTGTCGGATACGGCAATGGAATGACCGTCCTTGCCAAGAGAGGTCAGGGTTACAACGTCTCCCTTTTTACAGAACTTTACAGCGTTGGAGACGAGATTAGACACGACCTCAATGATCAGTTCTTTATCAGCGTGTATGCGCATATGCTTGGGTATATCATTAACGATCTCGACTTCTTTGTTCTTTGCAAGGAGGGTGAGGTTTTTCATGGACTCATCGGCCACATCCCGGGCGCCGAGGAAATGACGATCTGGTCTTATCTCGCCGCCCTTGATCCTACCAAGGTTCAGGATATCTTTTATAAAACGGTTCATATCGTCGCAGGTAGACATCGCTTCCAGAACCATTTCCTTTGTAACCTCTGGCTCCAGCCCGCCTTCTTTGAGCATATCGAGGTAGCCCCGTATTACGTGCAGTGGCCCCTTCAGGTCGTGCGAGACGAGCGCGACGAACTTGTCCTTTGTCCTGGTGGCCTTCTCGGCCTCTTCCCTAGCCGCCCTGAGAGCCTCTTCGGCGGTCTTCTTTTCGATTATACCGGCAAGGGTGTTGGCTATTGATATGAGGAATTTCTTCTCTCCCTCATCCCATTTATGCCCCTCTCCGACATAGAGGTTTATAACACCGAGTACGTTTTCTCCTGACCTGATCGGTACGCAGTAGTGGCCGTGAGGGGTAATGCCTTCATAGGTTATCTCATGGCGGTCATCAATAGCCTCAGCGAAGACGATCTTACCTGACTCGGCAGCGCGTCCGCAGAGACACTTGCCAAAAGGTATACGCGCGCAGGTGTTGAGTATGCTGTCGCTGAACCCGCGATGAGCCTTCATCGTCAGGGTCCCGGACTCTTCGACAAGGAATATGCAGCCCCGCTTAAGCACCGGAAGCCAGGGTAAGTCAAAGAGCTTTTCGAGGACCAATTCGAGCTGTTTTTCAAGGGAGATATCCTTAAGTGCGGTGGCAAGCACACCATTAAGCACACTTTGTTGATTGAGCGTTTTTTTAAGTACTTCTTCGGTCTTCTTCCTTTCGGTTATGTCCAGCTTGACCGCTACGAAGTGCGTTATCGTACCACTATCATCCTTTACAGGTGCGATATGTGCAGATTCCCAGTAATGCCCACCGTCCTTCTTAACGTTAAGAAACTCTCCTTCCCATATCTCGCCCGAGGTGATCGTCTCCCACAGCTCCTTGTATTCCTCGTCCGTGGTATGGCCGGACTTTAAGATCTGCGGGTTTCCTCCTATCACCTCTTCCTGTGAGTAGCCCGTTATCCTGGTAAATTCGGGATTAACATACTCTATCCTCCCATCCAAATCGGTGATCACGACCGTTGCGGGGCTCTGCTCTACGGCCCGTGAGAGTTTGCGTACCTCTCCCTCGGCCTCTTTCCTGAGAGCGAGCTCCTTCTCCACGCGTTCGTGCATTAAGCGGTACTCACTTACTCGACGCGTAAGCTCACTTACGTCCTGCATTACGAACAGCGCGTTATCTTCGTATTCGTCGCCCCCAGTGACATTGATCCTAACCAAGCTAACGGTTACGCGTTTCACGAGGTTTGTTCCGTCAGAGAACTTTGAAGGCATGAAGTTACCATGAAGCTGTGGAGAGAATATAGCCGGAGGGGCACCGTTGAAGATATCCTCTATCCTGTGTTTATAGCGTGGTTGCTTTAGTTCAGGAAAGTACTCTGCCACATCGGCCCCGACTATCTTATCCTTGCTTACGCCTGTCCAGTCTTCAAGGGTTCTGTTCCAAAAGAGCACCTTGAAGTCACGTCCGAGGACAAAAGCACCAACCATTACGCGGTCTAAGACAGCGAAGCCGTTCAACTCACATTTTTTACCAAGACACTTATTCTTCACTTATGGCTCTCATTAACTGCGTCAATTCTATCCATGAGGCTCTCGAAGGAATCCATCTCCATCAGAAAGACAAAGTTTCCCTCGACGAACCGTTCTTTAACATTAAAGCGCGTATTGACCATCAGCATTCCTGCTTCATCAGAAAAACCCTCACGCTTAATAAGTTCGATCGCCAAACCCTCAGCGTAGCCTGGCATAGAATACTCAAATTGAAGTTCTAGCATATTGGCCAGTGTTCCCATTACCCCGTTTATTACGATATTGCCGATCTCGGAGAGTGTCGAGACCTTTATAGAGTCAAGCTCGGGTGAGCCGACCTCTTCGTCAGTTAGGTAAGCGACGAGTCTTACAGCACTTTCAGTAGACATAAAGAGTAGTACCGAGCCTGACACGGCCCCGCTAAAGGACTGCCTGACAGCAAAACTTGCCTGACCTACGTATTCGCAAAGCTCACTTGAGATATCTTTAAATTGGAAGGTCTTTATTGACGGAACGGCGAGCTCTACCTTGCTCTCCAGCATCACATTCAGGCTTGCCGCCGCCCGTCCGACCCCGACATTAAAAAGTTCTTGTAGCGTGTCTACCTGATTATTGCTTAGCTCCATTATTGCCGTCTCCTTAAGCGCCGAGCGCCGCTTCGATTGCTTTTGCAAGTTCACCCATGTTAGGCGGCTTGTTTACAACACAAGCGGCTCCGGCATCGATGCATTGTTTTTTTACGCTCTCCTGAATGTCGGCCGTCTGGACTATAACTGGTATAACTATATTCTTCTCCTTTAGCTCACCAAGGATCTCAAGACCGCCCTTGCCCGGCATAAGCATATCAAGGAGTATTACCTCAGGGTTTTGCCCGGACAAAAGCTCAAAACATACCTCAGCATTATCAGCCTCGATGGTCTCGTGGCCTGAGGCCTGTAATATCTTCATAGTGACTTTTCTCGCAAATGACGAGTCATCTACGACAAGAATTAATGCCATATTCTTTATTCCTTTCCTGCTTTATTATAGTTAGATGAAAAAAAAAGACAAAAGAGGGTACTTGGTTCTTTCTTGGACTCTAAAATATAGCACCATAATTACGATATTTCAAGTAGCTTTAGGCGATTTAAGGTGGGAGTTTAACCTGCCCTCTTAGATTTCTCTCTCTATTAGACAAATGCCGTTTTTGGACAAAAAAAGAGGTTACGACCAACGCCGTAACCCCTTGATTAATTTGGTAGCGGGGACAAGATTTGAACTTGCGACCTTCGGGTTATGAGGGGGGTTTGGGCTAAAAACGTAACTACTTGATTTTATAGCTGATTTCCCTTTTTCCCATTAAAATCGGACCGTTACAAGCTTTACATTGATTATATCTAGTCCAATCTTTTGCATCTATTACGTTCTTTTACGTCACAGTGGTACTACTAAAAGCATTCCAAAAAGACAAGGTCGACTTATCCATCGATATATTTTTGAAATGTAATATAACATCTTAATAGTTTGCATCTGCAGCTATATTAAATTTGCCAAAAATCTTTATATCCCTTATAATATGTGCATGATATGTAGTAACGAAATATATGACAATGCATAAAGCAACCTCCTTCGCAAAAATAACCCGTCCGGATCTACACAATGTTTATGAGCGCGAGCAATTTTTCGACATGCTGGACAAGTGCAGAAAAAAGCCCGTTACATGGATCACCGCCCCTCCCGGTGCAGGTAAAACGACCCTCATCAGCAGCTATGTAAATTCACGTAACCCCCAGTGCCTGTGGTACCAGATGGACGCCAGTGACAATGACCCTGCAACGTTCTTCCATTACATGGGCGTCGCCGCTTCAAATATCAATCCAAAAAAACAAGGCCACCTGCCCCACCTAACACCGGAGTACCTTCTCGGCCTTAAAACATTTGCCAAAGAGTATTTTTTCGAGCTCCATAAAGACCTCAAAAAAGACTCGCTCATAGTTTTTGACAACTACCAGGAGATACCCGATGAATCTCTACTGAACGAGCTGATATATGAAGGGTTAAATTCGATACCCGCCAACAAGGATATCAACATCATCGTCATAAGTCGCACGGTACCGCCTCCACTTCTATCTCGCCTGAGGCTATCTGAGCTGATGACCGTCATCACCTACGATGAGCTTCGCCTAACCCTTGATGAGGTTAGAGGTATTGCCTCTACAAGAGGAGTAGATATCTCATCTGATATAGAGACGAGTGAGATGCTATCAAAGACCGAAGGCTGGGTTGCGGGACTCGTCCTTTTGCTTGAAAGCGAGGACAAGGAAAAGATCTCCATAGAACATGGGGGCGGTTATGATTCCAGGGCGATCTTTGAGTATTTTGTAGAAGATTTCTTTCAGAAATTAAATGATATTACACGTGATACTTTACTGAAGCTGTCGGTTCTGCCTATCATGACATCAAAAATGGCCGCGGAGCTTACCGAAAGCGATCAGGCACAAGATGCCATCACTAAACTCATCAAGAAAAATTACTTTATTCAGATTCACCCAGGCGAGATCACATTCTATCAATTTCATCCTCTTTTCCGAGAATTTCTCTATGCACGGTTGCAGGCCGAGATAAGCCCAGAGGCCCTATCTGAACTTGAACAAAAGGCTGCTAAACTTCTTTCAGAGAATGGATACCATGATGATGCCATAAAACTTTTTCACAAAACCAGCGACTGGGGCTCCATGGATGAATTGATATGCAGGGAAGCTCCGACACTCCTACGTCAAGGAAGAAACAAAACCATCGAAGGCTGGTTAGATCTGATCCCAGACCTAATGATGCAGGAAAAACCTTGGCTTTTATTCTGGAAAGCGAGCTGTCTTCTGCCTTTTGATCAGACCATGAGCCGAGGGTATTTTGAGAAGGCCTTTAAGATCTTTTACGACGATATGAACCCACACGGGATATTCTTATCCTGGGCCGGCGCTGCAGAGGCAACGGTACATGGATTTGATGATCTCAAGTTTTTGGACTATTGGACCGGTCTTTTGAACCCTCTCTTAAAGGAGTTCCCAGAGTTCCCATCAAAGGAAGTTGAAGACAGGGTGTCTCTATGGATGTTTGTGGCACTGGCCTACAGATCGCCACAAGACCCAAGTTTACAGACCTGGCTGGATAAAAGCTGCGCCTTGGTAGATAGGACCACTAACCCACACTTCTTTGTACAAGCCTGTTTAATGTTGGTAGATTATTTTCTCTGGGTCGGAGACTTAAAAAAGGCCGACATTATAGTTGAAAAACTCTTAAGAGCAACTGACAAGAACACCCCACCTCCACTTGCTCTGATCTCTATAAACTTCGCCAAAGCTTTGAACGATTGGTTTCATGGGAGGTCAACTTGCATCAAAACCGTATCTGACGCTCTTGAAGTGGCACAAACAAAAGGCATCAACGTATTCAACTACTTCCTTTTCGGACTTGCCGCAACAGCCTCACTTCTAAATGAAGACCTTGAGGCTACCGAGGGGTATCTAAATAAAGCAGCTTCTGTCTTAGACGACAGGAAGCGAATATGTGCATCCTACTACCACCATATTGTCGCCTGCTACAAACTTATCAACGGAGACATCGCAGGCGCACAAGAAGATGAAGAGCTTTCCCTTGATCTTGCTGTCAAGACGGGGTTCCAATTTGCTGAGACAATGTGCTATACCGGCATGGCACTATTAAGCTTCGAACTCGGAGACAAGGAAAAAGCCGCCATTGAGATTAAAAAAGCATATGAGCTTTCAATAAAGACACAGAACAAACTTATTGAATTTATCTGTTATCTGTTCAAGGCTCACTTTGCACTTAATAACGACTCCAAAAAAACAGCCTTACGAAATCTGAAAAAGGCTTTTACGCTAGGCAATCAGAAGGGGATTACGAATTTCCACATGTGGTGGCCTGAGGTCATTGCTCCGCTCTGTGTCTTGGCCTTAGAGGAGGATATCGAGGTAGGGTATGTAAAAAAACTCATAAATGAACGCAATCTATTTCCCAGGATCGTCCCAT
>DAOVXI010000159.1 GCA_030636245.1 Deltaproteobacteria bacterium | reverse complement strand
CTTGGTGAGCGCAGAAAGACCCGACAGGTCAATGTCGGAGGGGTGCTGATCGGCGGCGATTCACCGGTGGCGGTCCAGTCGATGACCAACACCATAACAGCCGACACTGAAGCGACCTTGACCCAGATACGCCGCTTAAAGGCAGCCGGTTGCGAGATCACGCGTGTTGCCGTGCCTGACGGCGAGAGCGCCGCTGCTTTGCCTGAGATCGTCAAGGGTGCTGGCATGCCTATAATAGCAGACATTCACTTTGATTATAAGCTGGCCCTGAAAGCAGTAGAGGCAGGGGTCGCGGGCCTCAGGCTCAACCCCGGGAACATCGGGGATAAGAGTAGGGTCTCGGCAGTAGTTGATGCTGTTCGAGATAAAAGGATTCCGATACGTATCGGCGTGAACGCCGGCTCGCTTGAAAAAGAAGTGCTTGAAAAATACGGCCACCCAACACCGGAGGCATTGGTCGAGAGTGCCATCAACCACGTACGTATACTTGAAGACCTTAACTATGATGAGATAAAGGTATCCATAAAGGCCTCAAGCGTGCCGCTTACCGTTGCCGCTTACAGGCTGTTGAGTAAAAAGGTCGATTATCCTCTTCATATCGGTATAACCGAAGCCGGAACAAGTTTTTCCGGCACAATAAAAAGCTCTGTCGGGCTGGGTTTGCTCCTCGGTGAAGGCATCGGAGACACACTGCGTGTCTCTTTAACAGCAGACCCTGTGGAAGAGGTGAAGGTAGGCTGGGAGATTCTTAAATCGTTAAACCTTCGAAAGAGGGGGGTTAACGTAATATCATGTCCGACCTGCGGGCGGGTGAAGATAGACTGCGAGACCCTGGCACTTGAGGTTGAAAAGCGTCTTGGCCATATAAAAGAGCCTTTGAATGTTGCTGTTATGGGATGCGTTGTTAACGGCCCCGGTGAGGCAAAGGAAGCCGACATAGGTATCGCCGGCGGTGACGGCGTTGCGCTCCTCTATGTCGGGGGCGAGAGCGTTAAGAAGATAGATGAAAAAGATATCGTAGAAGCCCTTGTCGAAGAGGTCGAGAAGATAGCAGAGAAAAAAGCTAAAGAGTGATTCGTTTAAATGCGGTTCTTTTGGCAGAACAGGGTGTTTTTCTTGTCAAACTCTGATCATAGCTCGATATGCTTTATAATCTTTTTCAAGTAATATTTCAGTTTTATATTCAGTTACCTTGTCTCCCTGAATCAAAGAAAACTCTAGGTAAACAACTATGTCCTCAAATTCTAAATCAATCCATTTAAATTCAAAATCAGCTTTATAATAATACTCTATATTACTGGTAAGATAATCGGTTACCGAATATCTTCTTATTTGTTTATCGACAATCGTGTTATCCTCAAAAATCACTTTCTTGGTCAATTTGTTCACAAACTTAAGTTTAGAAATATGAACAGTTCCCTCAAGAGGTTGCTTTTCAGAACCAACATAAACATCCAACATATAAGGGGAACTGAATACTGCAATACGACCAAACATATTACTGCTATAGTAAATTTTTGGCATTGTCCTTATATTAACAGTTATACTGTCAAGTTCGATTTTTTTTGATTTAAACTCATATCTCACTTCCTTATAAGTAAACACATAAAAAACAAGCAAGAATAGACACATACAAACAATTAGCCCAAATATAACTTTCTTTTTAAATGATTTTTTCAATGGTCACCTCTTGCCAATATTTTTGATGTTTCGGTTCGTCTCTTCGGCAAGCCTCGTAGGGTGGGGCATTGCCCACCGATAATATAATTCCTAACCTCTATTATCCACAAATAAGACAATACGTCAATGGGTGTCAGGGACACCTCAATTAGTTAAGCTATACACTGCCATAAAATTATCAAGCATAAACCTGACTATTCAAAATTAAAATATCGGCACAACCAATAAGAGGGTGTCAGAGACACCTTTGTTGATTACTTATCTAGTGCCAAAAAGATATCAAGTAACAGCTGCTCTATTTCAAACTATTATACGCCATAAACAATAAAAGGGGCCTGTGGCCCCCCTTGACATTTGTGATATTTTATCTTATCTTAATGTAATGGCTAAAGTGCCTCTTTATTTTTATATATCGGTACTTTAGGGGCTATTGGGGGAACTTCTCAGCAGATGAAAATTTATAATTTAAAATTTGCCTTACTTATATTTGCTCTTGCAATGTTCGTGGTTGGCTGTGCTACCAAGCAGATGGCGCTAGATGCTGACGGTTTTGCGCAGCGCGGCGAGTGGGAAGCGGCCGCAATGAAGTACGAGGAGCTTCTTTCGGAAGAGCCTGACAATATCGGTTACAGAACTAAACTCACGCGCGCGAAAAACATGGCCGCGCGGGACCGTTACGTTAAAGGGCTGGAGCTGCGTGACAGCGGCGAGCTCAAGGCAGCCTTTGTCGAGTTCAAGAGCGCTTACACGCTTGACCCGACTTATAAGAGAGCCGAGACGGATATGCGTAAGGTCTTAAGGATGATAGAGAGCAACGCTGAGTATGAGCGCGGGCTTAAGTTCCTTAAGCAGCAAAAACGTAAGGCCGCTTTAAGTTCCTTTAAAAAGGCATTGGCGCTTTACTCGAAGAATGAGAAGGCCGCAAAAGAAGTTGCCAGGATGGTAAAGGATAAGCCGCTTGTGCTCGGAGGCTTTGAGCTTAACCTCAAGAGCAGGGACCCCATAACCCTGAAACTTAATAACGAAAGCATTAAAAAAATATTCAATATCCTGACGAAGCTCTCCGGCATAAACTTTGTCTTCGACTCCGACGTAAGGGACAAGAATACTTCGCTTACGATCATAGACGCCACCTTTCAGCAGGTCCTTGAGCTGATACTCGACACCAATAAACTTTCAAAAAAAATAGTAAGTGAGAATACCATTATTGTTTATCCATCGACCCCGCAGAAGAGTCAGCAGTACGAGGATCTTCTTATAAAGGTATTCTTCCTTGAGAACATTGACGCTAAGAAGGCCGTGAACATGCTTCGCTCCATGACAAAGATAAAGGATATCTATGTTCATGCTGAGAGGAACGCGATAGTTGTGAGGGCCACCCCTGATTCTATAGCGATAGCCGAGAAGTTGCTTGCCGCTACTGATCTGGCGGACGCGGAGGTGATGCTCGCTGTTGACATAATGGAGGTCTCCAGGGACAACACACTTAACTACGGGGTCAACTGGCCCGACAGCGCATCGGCGGCCATACCCACGACTACTGTGAGCGGCGGTGTTGATTACATAACAGGGCTTGAGCTTAGTAACCTTACGGGTGGGGATATGCTGATCAACATTCCGCCTGTAGTACTCAACCTTGCAAAGGAAAAGCTTAACGTGGAGCTTTTGGCAAACCCAAGGATACGGGTCAAGAACAACGAGAAGGCAAGCATTCACATAGGCGAGAAGATACCTATTATAACCGCGACCATAAGCGCTACATCTGCGCTCGCTACCGAGAGCGTTTCATATCAGGATGTCGGGCTGAAGCTCATTGTGGAGCCGACCATAAGGCCGAATGACGAGATAGACCTGAAGTTCAAGCTGGAGGTCTCAAGCCTTGGTACGCAGACCATCACCGCCAACAACAGTGTGGTTTATCAGATAGGCACGCGTAACGCGGAAACCACGCTTCGTCTTTATGACGGTGAGACTCAGGTCATCGGCGGTCTTATTACCGATGAGGAGAGGACAACCACCGTGAGCGTGCCGATACTCGGCGATATACCTATCCTGGGCGTTCTTTTCTCAAGCAAGAACACGGAAGACGTCAAGACA
This sequence comes from Deltaproteobacteria bacterium, assembly GCA_030636245.1. Classification (GTDB taxonomy): domain Bacteria; phylum Desulfobacterota; class GWC2-55-46; order GWC2-55-46; family DRQE01; genus DAOVXI01. The sequence goes on along the minus strand of DAOVXI010000159.1, from coordinate 272 downwards.
GATATAATGCTTTCCATCACACCGCACATAGTGCGTAGTGTTGAGCTTCCCGATGCCGAGCTTGCGGAGATCTGGTCGGGAAGTCTGATGAACCCATCGCTAGATTCCTCAAGGGATAGCGTTGATATGTATCAGGAAGAAGCGCCTGTTCTGGAACGTGCCATGGAGCACTTTGAAGGTTTTGAGGACGCGAATGTTCTTCCACCGCCACCACCACCGCCGCCAATGCCCGGAGGCGGGCTCCCGAAGGCACCTTAAACAGAGGTTGTCTT
>DAOVXI010000009.1 GCA_030636245.1 Deltaproteobacteria bacterium | reverse complement strand
GTTACCTTCTTTATGGTCTCCTCCATTGCCTCCGGGGCCATGAACTGCCCCTTCTTTATATTCACCGCCTTACCGCTCTTGCCCGCCTCCACGAGTATATCCGTCTGACGGCATAGGAAGGCCGGTATCTGAAGACAATCGACCGTGGCGGCTGCCTCAAGCGTCTCGACTATGGAGTGAACGTCGGTCAGGACCGGGACATCGAACTCACGACGTACCCTGTCGAGTATCTTGAGCCCAGCCTTAAGCCCGGGGCCTCTAAAGGAGTCCGCAGATGTTCTGTTGGCCTTATCGTATGATGCCTTGAATATAAGGGGAATGGAAAGACGCTCGGTTATCTCTTTTAATATCTCGGCTATTGTAAGGGTAGTGGTCTCATCCTCTATGACGCAGGGGCCGGAGATGAGAACAAAAGGTGTGTCGGGAGCGCCGAGTTCTACGCTACCGATCTTGACGGTCTTCATTTGGAGCCACGCTTTGGCTTGCCCTTTACCGCAGCCTTCTTAACGGGAAGCTTTGAGCTCGGGCCTTTGCTCTTTAGTATCGCCTTAACAAAATCCACAAAGAGCGGATGCGGATTTGCCGGGCTGCTCTTGAACTCGGGGTGGAACTGACACCCGATGAACCAGGGGTGTCCCTTTAATTCGACTATCTCAACAAGCTCTCCATTGGGGCTAAGCCCGCTTAGCTCAAGCCCTGCCTTTTCTACCTTATCTCTTAATACGTTATTTACCTCAAAGCGATGACGGTGCCTTTCACTTATCTCAAGCGTGCCGTAGGACTTATGCGCCTTACTTCCCTTACTTAATGTGCAGGGGTATGCCCCAAGCCTCATGGTGCCGCCCTTTGTTTCTATCCCACGCTGATCCTCCATAAAGTCTATCACCGGATACTTGGTCTCAGGGGCGAACTCTATCGAGTTTGCGCCTTTCATGGAGGCCAGGTTCCTTGCGACCTCGACAACGGCAAGCTGCATCCCCAGGCATATGCCAAAGTAAGGCATCTTCTTCTCCCTGGCATACTTTATCGCGGATATCTTTCCTTCAACCCCACGGCTGCCGAAGCCTCCCGGAACAAGAAGTCCGTCGACTTTCTTCAAGAAACTCGCCGCGCCCTTCTTCTCTATATCTTCAGAGTCTATATATGTAAGCTCCACCTTTGTGTTGTTGGCAATGCCACCGTGTATGAGAGCCTCGTGCAGACTCTTATAGGAGTCCTGAAGGTTAACGTACTTTCCGACGATACCTATCTTCACAAGATGCTTCGGGTTCTTTATCTTTTTTACTATATTGATCCACTTGGTAAGCTTAGGCGCGCCGGTCCAGATATTCAGGAGCGAGAGGACCTTATCGTCAAGCCCCTCTTCTCTCAGGACAAGGGGAACCTCATAGACCGTCTCAACGTCCCTTGCGGAAATGACAGCGTCTCTGTCCACGTTACAGAAGAGCGATATCTTTGCCTTAAGATCCGCGTCTATATCACGGTCCGACCTGCAAAGTATTATGTCCGGCTGTATACCTATCTCACGAAGTTTATTAACGCTATGCTGGGTGGGCTTTGTCTTAAGCTCATGGGCGGTCGGTATATAAGGAAGCAGTGTCAGGTGAATATAAAGTACATTCTCTTTCCCGAGATCGAATCTGAGTTGACGTATGGCCTCAAGGAACGGAAGGCTCTCGATATCGCCCACTGTTCCGCCTATCTCTATGATGGCTACATCAATGTCGTTTGAGAGGACAAGTATCTTGCTCTTTATCTCATCCGTTACGTGAGGGACGACCTGAACGGTACCGCCAAGGTAGTCACCCCTGCGTTCCTTCTTTATTATGGTGTCATAGACCTGGCCCGTGGTGAAGTTGTTCTTCTTGGTGAGCTTGGCCGTTGTGAAGCGCTCATAGTGCCCGAGGTCGAGATCGGTCTCAGCGCCGTCGTCGGTTACGAATACCTCGCCGTGCTGGAACGGGCTCATGGTGCCGGGGTCGACATTAATGTAGGGATCAAGTTTTTGGATCGTGATTGAAAGACCTCTTGCCTCAAGGAGTGCCGCAAGAGAAGCGCCTGCTATGCCCTTACCGAGTGAAGATACCACTCCACCGGTAACGAAGATGAATTTTGTTTTAACATGCTTTTTCTTATCAGGCATAGTAGTATGAACCTCAACTTAACCCGAACGAAGGGTTGTTATCAAGTAAAAAATTTATTTACTCCCTTTTATTCTCTTCTTCTTTTTTTATGATGGATATGACTTTTTGCAGATCCTCTTCCGTATCAACGGCAACGGGGTCATGCTCGGTCTCGACCATCTTAATATTAAAGCCGTTCTCGAGCACCCTGAGCTGCTCAAGACACTCAGCCTCACCAAGCGGCGTGGCGGGCAACCCCTTTATGCGGCGCAGGAAGTCATCCGTATAGGCGTATATGCCGATGTGTTTATAATAAATAGCGCCCTTGCCGTCACGGTCAAAAGGTATGGGGCTTCGTGAAAAATACATCGCGAAGCCGTCACTGTCGGTCACGACCTTCACAACATTCGGGTCGTTTATCTCTTCAGGGTCCTCCAAGCGCACCATGGGGCTTGACATTAAAAGCTCCTCGTCGTCCAGAAGCGGCCACACGGTGTCATCTATAAGGGCCGGTGCGATCATAGGCTCGTCACCCTGAACGTTAACCACTATGGTATCTTTATAATCCGCCGCTACCTCGGCGACCCTCTCGGTGCCGCTCTCATGCTCGGGTGATGTCATCACGGCACTGCCGCCGAACGCGGCAACAGCCTCAACTATCCTCTCATCATCCGTAGCGACGATAACTTCATTCACGGTCTCAGCCGCGGCTACCTGCAGATAAACCCTCTCTATCATGGTCTTACCATTGATATCCTTTAAGGGTTTTCCCGGCAGACGAGTTGAGCCGTACCTCGCCGGTATTATAGCAACAACCTTCATTCAAGCAAATATATCCGTATGGCCCAAAGTTGTCAACACTAAAGCGTCACTTACGAGGAACAAAAAGATATAAATAGCTTTAAAATCCGTGATGTTAATGAATTGACTTAAAACCCTTGTTAAGCTATATTTGAAATAATCCCATAAAGAAACGCGGTAACCGCATATGCCAAAGAAGATACCCGTAATAATAGACTGCGCCGGATGCGACAAATCATTCCGACTCTGGATACCAGCAGAGCTTTTAAGCGGCTTTGGTGAAGGCGAGGAGGTGCTTTGCGTAAGATGCGGCAAGAAGTATCTTATAAAAAAGGGAGAGACCAGGGATAAGCCGATAGTAAGTGTGGTGAGTGGTAAGGCGCCGGCCGAGGCTAGAATAAAAGAAGCAATGCCGTTAAAAACGGTTCTCTATATGGACAGCGACAAACTCTCCAGCGCCATCAGCGAGGACGCGCTAAAGAAGATCGGGCTTAACTTCATCCCTGCAAACAATGGCGAGGACGCATTGGAATTATTCAGAGAAAAAGATATAGACCTTATAGTAACCGACCTGTACCTAAGACGTTCAAAGAGTACCCCTGATGAAATGGGGGCCGAAGAGATATTAAGAGATATATTGGAGAGTGGAGATCACACACCCTCTGTTCTCATGACAGGCAGAGAGCTTATAGACGATATAGCCATGGACCCCAAGTGGTTTGAGCTTAAGGTCAAGGCCTTTGTTCAAAAAGGGAATCCCTTCTGGACCGATGAGCTAAAGGACAAGGTGCGGGAAGTGCTGGGCATTCATTAAAGATCACTCGGGGGGCAAAGAACTTATAGCTCCGCCACTCCCGCTAAGTTACTTTGATACTCGGGCATAGCGGTACGGCCTTTCACCTCAAGTATGCCCTTTATGCTCTGCACCAACTCGGAGGGCCTGAAGGGTTTTTCTATAAACTCATCCACTCCGAGTTTCTCAAACCTTCTACGAACAACCTCACCTATCAACCCGGAGATCACTATGATGCCGGTGTGTTCCATATTTACGATATCCTTAAGCTTAACGATCGTGTCATAGCCGCTCATGCCCCTCATCATCACATCCACGATAACGACCCCGGGGACATCAGCTGCTCTACCCTCCATCACCGCAATGGCCTCCTCGCCGGAGTTGACACTTCGCGTTTCATACCCTCTTGAGGAAAAAAGATAACTCAACATCTTACAGTACTTCTGGTCATCATCAACTATAAGTATCCTTGCCATGCCCCACCCCCTAGATGTTCATACCTCAATGCTTATAATTTTAGAAAGCCCTATCTGCCCTTCAAAGCTTTCCGGTGGAGTAAGGAGTGGAAGGCTCCCTTGTTATACTTCAACAGTCCACCGTTCTTGTTCATATAAAACTTGGATATATTAAGTATCTACCCTTATTACCCATACGATACAGCCATGCAAGACCTAAAACTCAGCTTTAATACTTCAATTCTATAATCTTTCATGTTATAAAGTAAATCCCTAGAATTAGTGATTTTTCATGGATGATCTAAATAGTGACAATTACCGATAACGGAGAGGTACAAAAAGATTTGAAGCAGCATACTCAAACAGTGGAAGGCCGGAACTTAAGCTATTATAGGGCCGGCGAAAGCGGCCCTGCCATAGTGCTTGTACACGGAAACTCACAGAGTGCCCTGACCTTCAGGCACCAACTTGAAAGCGGGCTTGCTGAAAAGTACCGGCTCTTCGCGATCGAGCTGCCGGGCCACGGTTTATCATCTCCCGCAACCGACCCCGAAGGAACATACTCGCTCCCGGGCTACGCACAAGTGCTGGCAGCCTTCGCAAAGGAGCTGGGGATAGAGGACGGCGTCTTCGTTGGCACAAGCCTCGGCGGACACATTGTCCTTGAAGCCAGCTTAGAGCTTAAAAAAGCAAGCGGCTTTCTCATAAACGCAACTCCCCCTGTAGGGAAACCGCCCGCCATGGACAAGGCCTTCCTAACAAGCTTGGAGAGCGCCTTTAAGGGAGAGCTCACAAATGACGAAGTTATGACCTTTGCTTCGCTCCAGTTAAGGCCGGAAGAAAAGGATGTGCCCGAGAGCATTATTGAGGATATAAAAAAGACCGACATGATGGCCAGACAGTATATAGGTTCTTCCATCGGAGGCGGCGTATACGCCGATGAGCTCGAGATAGTAAAGAACCTCACCGCCCCTCTTGCCATACTCCACGGCGAAGAGGATCAGCTCATAAACGACTCCTACTTTGGAACAATAAACATTCCTACCTTATGGCGGAGCAAGGTACACTTCATAAAGAACGCGAGCCACTGCCCGCAGTGGGAGAACCCAGAGGAATACAACAGGCTCCTCGGCGAGTTCGTAGAAGAAGTCACCGACTGAAAATAAAATCATTAGCATCACACAGGGGGGTTGGTGTTTATGGGGAAAGCAGCAGCACTTAAAGAGATAGCAAGGGAATGTTCCTTCCTTCACGACAGGGATAGCTTTACAGAAAAGATACTAAAAAGAACAACAGCTCTCTTCTCCGCGGACGCCATCGCCGTTGGCAACAAGAAGGGCCTTGGCTTCGACACGACCTTCATCAGCCACGGCTACCCTGCCGAGTACATCATAAACTACTGCAACTTAAACCATGAGAGAAGAAGGAGTCTTTTGGAGCTCTACGGCAGCGGTCCCCAAAGAGGGTATTTTTCCATATCCGCCAGCGGTTTCAAACTTAAAGAGAAGTACCCGGATGACTATAAGGCACGCTACGTGAAACACGACATAAAGGATATTGTCCAGACGAGCTTCTTTGACGCGAAGCACGAGCTGATGGGCGCAACAGGCATCCTGACAAGGTCAAAGGATGCATTCAACGAAGACGAGACCGCGGCCATGGATACCATCACCCCTCACATATACCACGCATTCAGAAATTACCGCCGCATAGTAGAAGCAGAGATACTTACCACAGACTCACTCGATGAACTGCTCTACGGCATAGTAACAACGGACACCCTGGGAGTTGTCACATATATCAACGCCGCGGCAAGATACATAACAAGCCTGGACACGAATGACAAGATACCCGGGTACCTTAAAAAAGCGGCAGATAAGCTCAAAGCAGACTTCACCTTTACGGGCGATGTAAACCTTTCCTTCAGGGAGATAACTTCGCACTCGCCCGCAGGCGACATCCTCTGCATGAACCTCGACGGCCAAGCATCAAAGTACCTGCCCGTCGAAGGCGCAGGCAGGCTCTTTATAATAGACCCATCCACAATAAACCAAAAGACCCTGGACTCATTGAGCGAGAGAGAAAAAGAGGTACTGAGGTTTATTGTAAGAGGTGTTAAGGATAAAAATATTGCCGAAGAGCTTCACATCTCAGAACACACGGTCCACTCCCACATAAAAAATATACTTGAAAAGCTGGACGCAAAGAACCGCACGGACGCCACCGGAAAGGCACTGGCCCTGGGCTTTGAGTGAGGATACAGGAATAAACCGAATGGATCACGATAAAAACACTCTTACGGGCATTGCAAAAAGCTGCTCCTTTCTTTATGACAGAGAAGGCTTTAAAAAAGTCCTCCTGACAAAAGCAAGGGATATCTTCGGTGTTGATGCCATAGCCCTCGGCAATAAAAAGGGGCTGGGCTTTGAAGCTACCGCAATTAACATCGGGTACCCGATCGAATCCGTAATAGATTACTGCAACTTGAACCATGACAGGAGAGAATATCTGCTTGAGGAGTACAATAAAGGCATGCATAAAAGAGGTTACTTTTCCGTGTCAACAAGCGGGGTCAATCTTAAAGAAAAAAACCCCGAGGACTTCAATAACCGCTACACAAAGCGCGGCATAAAGGATGTGGTGCAAACAAACTTCTTTAATTCGAAAGATGAATTAATGGGTGCCGTGGCATTTATGACAAAAACCAAGGAGGCTTTCACTAATAAAGAGCTTGAGGCCATGGACTCGATAGCCCCGTACCTCTACTACGCATTCAGAAAGTTCAAGTACCTGATAGAGAAAGAGTTCTTTAATACCGGCTCCTTCGATGAGCTCTTCATAGGGGTACTAACCGCGGATAAGAATAATATCATTACATACACGAACACCACAGGAGAGATCATCACAGGACTTTCAGAGGGCTCGACACTTCCCCCATATCTCATGGACTCGGCAAAAAAGCTTGAAGCGGACTGTACCTTTACGGGTGAGGTAAACCTTGCCTTCAGGGAGATTACATCACACTCGCCCGCAGGCGACATACTCTGCATGAACCTCGATGAGCCAGGCTCAACGTACCTGCCCTTTGAGAGCGAAGGCAGGCTCTTTATAATAGACCCCTCCACAATAAACCAAAAAGCCTTGGACTCACTGAGCAAGAGGGAAAAGGAGGTACTGAGGCTTCTTATGAAAGGTGTTAAGGATAAAAGAATAGCCGAGGAGCTTCACCTCTCGGAGCACACGATCCACTCGCACACAAAAAAGATACTTGAAAAGCTGGATGCAAAGAACCGCACGGAGGCCGCCGGGAAGGCACTGGCCCTGGGCTTTCAGTAGGGAGCCTAATCCCCTTTTACTTCAAGAAAAGCATAGGCGCTGTGGTTATGTATGGACTCAAGGTTTTCCGCTTCAATGCTCGCCCACGTCACGCCCTCTATCTCCTTCAAGTTTGTCGCAACGTCTCGAACAACATCCTCAACGAACTTGGGGTTATCATAAGCCTGCTCCGTAACGAACTTCTCATCCGTTCTCTTCAGGAGCGAGTAGACGGGGCATGAAGCGCTCTTTTCTATTACTTCTATGAGATCCTCTATCCAGACGAAGCCGGTAAAGCGTATGGCGACCGTGACCGTGCCGCGCTGGTTATGCGCGCCCCTATCGCTTATCTCCTTTGAGCATGGACAAAGCGTTGATACGGGGACCGTGACCTGGAGGACAAAATCATCTTTTTCTCCGATAGAACCCGCAAAGCGGCAGTTATACTCCATAAGGCCGACGGACTTTGAAACGGGAGCGGTCTTCTCTATGAAGTATGGAAACTCCACCTCAAGGTGAGCCGTTCTGGCACTGAACCTCTCCTTCATATTCGACAAGATATCGGAGAACTTCTCTATCGTTATCTCGCCTCGGTGCTCGTTAAGTATCTCAACGAAGCGGGACATGTGGGTGCCCTTGAAGTGATGCGGAAGGTCAACATACATGTTAATATTCGCAACGGTTGTCTGGTTCTCATTCGCCTTATCACGGACAACGATCGGGTAGCGTATGTCCTTAACACCAACCTTGTCTATGTCGATATTTCTAGAGTCAGGCTGGTTCTGTACGTCCTTTAATTTTTCTTTATCCATAACCTTACTCATAGCCTTATTCATAGTAAGAAGCAGCTGCTTTCTCGCTCTCCCAGACACGGATCTTGCTTACCTTTACGTTACCGTCATTAAGGTTCTTAGCGAGCTCATCGTATATGTACTTTGCTATGTTCTCGGCCGTCGTGTTCAGGACATCAAAGGGTTCCTTTTCATTAAGGTAATAGTGGTCAAGTCTGTCTATCACCTTGTTGGTCTCCTTCTTCATGACCTTAAAGTCAAGGGCCATCTCTGTTTCATTCAGTTTCTCGGCCGTTACGTTCACCTCTACATGCCAGTTGTGACCGTGAAGCCTCTCGCAGGCTCCCTCATAGTTGCGCAGGTTGTGCGCCGCACTGAAGTTGGTCTCTATTCTAAGTTCATACATTGTGTTTCCTCCCACTTTAAGTAAATTAAAAGGATAGCATAAAGAAGGTGCTTTTGCCAACTTACGCGTTTACGTAACATAAAATTCTCCCTATGAGAATAGCTTACTTTATGCAATAATAATTTAACAAGAAGATGAATAATTTACCTCATTTAAAGCAGCATATGAAAGCACTTACGCCGTAATGGGTAGAATCCTTACACCTATATAGTAAGAGGCAAAATCTATGAATAAAAAAATACTCATAATAATCTTTACGGTTCTTTTATCCTCCACACTCTTTGGCTGTGCCACGACCAAAGGCAGCAGTAGCAATAACTCCAAAAACGAGTATGAAGTCAGTAAGACCAATGACAAAATTCTAATAAAAATCCGGTCCGGCAAACACATAACCTTTGAAGACAATGTTGATTGCCCGGGTGAGGAAAGGTTTTGTTATTATTTATACGACCGCTACCTTGAAAGCATCGGTTATCACCTTATCCTCATATCAAGCGGTGACGAGAGCGGCTACGTCTTTATCTCGAACTTTAACGGAACTCGATTCAACACAAAAGCTCCTCTCCTTTTCTCACCGGAGGAAAAACATATCATGACATTTGAATATGAGGATCTTCTTGACGAAAAAAACGGAGCCTTCATTTGGGGCTTTGATGTTATTGAGCCGACAAAGGAGTTCTTTTTTGAGCCAAAGCAAGATGAAACCTACAGTTTCGTTAGATGGGAAAGTGAAGAGTCCATCGCCTTCAAGAAAAGTATGCCGGCGGATGAGGCTTATTGTCCAAAGGCCATCACAATGACGGTCAAGACCGATCTAAAGTTAGTTGATAGCAACTGGAAATTCTTCGATGACTTCTCTAAGGACTCGGTCGTGTGCGGCAAGGATTACGTGCCTTTGGATTTTGTTGAAGAGGTAGAACTAATACCACCATCTAAAGAATCCGTCATAAGAGACGGAAGAAACCTGTACCTGAAGTTACGGTCAGGCAAACATGTTGTTCTAAAAGATTATGACGGCTGTGCAGACTACATGAAACCATGCACCTATTCTTTTGAGCACTACTTTGAGGACATAGGCTATTATCTTATTGCCGTAGGCATACATGAAGGCCCTGAATATGCCTTAGTCTCAAACAGTGACGGAAAATTAATATACACACTTGATAAGCCCCACCTTTCCCCGGACAGAAAAAGATTTGTGGACGCTTTGTCGATAGAGGTTGTTGCCGACAAGGTGATATACATCCTCCGTGTTACCGACGAGGGTCTTAAAGAGGAGTTCTCGTACGCTCCTGAAGGCTATGAGCTCTATACGTTCATACAATGGATAGACAACGAAACCATCCTGCTTGAAAAGTACGCTCACGCCGATAAAGAATTATGTCCCGGCGAAAATGCTATGACCCTGCAAACAACACTCAGGCTCGAAGACGGCATATGGAAGCTCCATGACGACCTCTCAAAAGAAAATGTTAAGTGTGGATCAACATAAAAAGGAGAATAAGTAATGACTAAGACATATAAACCAATATCACCAGTAAACTTCAGAGCACTTACAAAAAATGATAAATTCGGCGCATCCAGAGCAACATCAAAAGGCGAAAAAAGAAAGCACACAGGTGTTGACCTCTATCCGGTAGGCGGCGGCAAAGAATGATCGAAGCATAAAAGTAAAAAAAGCCCTCCTTAAAAAAGGAGGGCTTTTATCTGGTTGCTTTCTGACTTGCTGTAGTGTCCTTGCTGTCTTATCTCTTGTTGAAACCGATTTAAATAACTTTCAAATACCTTCTATCTTAAGTGCAAGGCATCACGGGTCCTACGTCTCTTCCGCCCGTTACGCCCGTCACACCTCATCGGCCCCTTAGCCGCACTCGGTGTAGCCGCATCCGCGGCAGACGACACATCCGTCGGCGTGCTCTACGGTTCCTCCGCAGTCCGGACAGGCACCGCGCTTTTGAACGTCGGGTGAGAGCGTGAAGGTTGGGCCCGAATGTGCGATAGATGCTCCGCTCGCGTGTCCGCCTTCAAGGCCTGTTATGGCGTTTATGTCGGGTGAGGCTCCGACCTCTGAGTTTGAGCCGAGCATGACGCTTTGGCCGCTATTCTTAAGGTTAACATACCACTCCATGGCCTGCGCCATAGCGTCCGAGCAGCTCAGGACCTTGCTTCCGCCAAAGCCAACCGGCAGGTGACAGCTAATGCCCTTCATCTGCTTTACTATCTCTTCAGGCTTTATCCCCCCCTGCATGGCAAGTGAGGCCATGCGGCCTATCGCCTCGCACTGGGAAGTTGCACAGCCTCCGGCCTTGCCTATCTGGGTGAATATCTCGACCGGGTTGCCCTCGGCATCGTTGTTTATGGTCACATAGAGGTTTCCGCAGCCCGTTACCATCTTCTTTGTTATGCCAATGGCGACCTCGCCCCTTGGCTTAAGCACACCCTCTTTGGCGGGGAGCGCCTCTGCGGCATCCGCCTTCTTTTCACTTCCGCGGGTTAAGACCTGTGCGTCCCTTGAGCCGTCACGATAGACGGTCACGCCCTTGCATCCGAGTTTGTAGGCAAGTTTGTAGACCTTGGCAACATCCTCAACGGTTGCGTCATTCGAGAAGTTAACGGTCTTGCTGACAGCGTTATCCGTGTACTTCTGGAAGGCCGCCTGCATCCTTATGTGCCACTCGGGGCCTATCTCATGAGAGGTTACAAAGACCTTCTTCATCTTTTCCGTCATGCCCTCTACATCCTGAAGCGAACCGGTCTTTGCGACCTGCTTAAGTATCTCTGCGTTCAGAACCCCCTCTTCCTTTGCCATCTCCTCAAAGAGCGGGTTTACCTCCAGAAGCTCTGTGCCGTCCATAACATTACGGACAAAGGCCAGGGCAAAGAGCGGCTCAATGCCTGAGGAGCATCCGCCAAGTATGGATATCGTCCCTGTCGGGGCGATGGTCGTAACCGTTGCGTTCCTTCTTGGCTCATCTTCATAGATGGAGCCTTTTATGTTAGGGAAGGGGCCGCGTTCCCTGGCAAGGGCTTTTGAGGCTTCATGCCCCTCTCTATGGATAAAGCCCATGACCTCGTCAGCCATCTCGATCGCCTCTTCGCTGTTGTAGGGGATGCCGAGGCGTATCAGCATATCAGAGAAGCCCATCACGCCAAGCCCTATCTTGCGGTTACTCTTTGTCGTCTCGTCTATCTCTTTTATGGGATAGCGGTTCATCTCGATGACGTTATCAAGGAAGTGAGTGGCCTTGTGCGTGGTCTCTCTCACGCGGTCCCAGTCCACGTCATAGCCTCCGTCCTCGTTCTTTATTATCATGCGGCTTAGGTTTATGGAGCCCAGGTTACAGCTCTCGTATGGAAGCAGCGGCTGCTCTCCGCACGGGTTGGTGCTCTCCATATCACCGACGTTCGGGGTCGGGTTGAACTCGTTTATCCTGTCGATAAAGATTATGCCCGGCTCGCCGTTCTGCCATGCGTTGTTCACGACCTTGTCAAAGACCTCTCTTGCGTTCCTGGTGTCCATGACCTCGCCTGTTCTTGGGCTAAGGATGTTGTAGTCCTCGTCCTTTTCCAAGGCCTCCATGAAGTCTTCGGTTATGTTTATCGAGATATTGAAGTTATTGAGCTTTTCGTTATCGGTCTTGCAATCGATAAAGTTCATGATATCCGGGTGGTCCACACGGAGTATGCCCATGTTGGCCCCGCGTCTTGTGCCGCCCTGCTTGATGGCCTCCGTGGCGCTGTCAAAAACGGACATAAAGGAAACCGGTCCTGAGCTTATGCCCGAGGTGGAACCAACGATGTCACCGGAAGGCCTGAGTTTAGAGAAACTGAAGCCCGTGCCTCCGCCTGATTTATGTATGAGTGCCGTATTCTTTAAGGTCTCGAAGATGCTTTCCATGCTGTCGCCTATGGGCAGGACAAAGCAGGCTGAGAGCTGTTGGAGATCACGCCCTGCGTTCATGAGCGTTGGGGAGTTGGGAAGGAACTCGAGCCTTGCCATCATCTCATAGAACTCTGCTCCGATGGCCTCTATGTCGGCTTTGGGGTTAAACTTCCTGTCGGCCTCTGCTATGTTCAGACTTACCCGCTTGAACATGTCTTCAGCCCGTTCTACCGGGTTGCCGTCTATGTCTTTTCTGAGGTATCTTTTTTCAAGGACCCTTAGTGCGTTGTCGTGTATTCGAAGTGTGGTATCAAATCCGCCTTGCTCGTTCTTTGCCGGGGCGCTGGATCTTCCCGAAGCCTTGCTTTTGGATCGGGGTGTGGCTGTGTTTTGAGTATTATTGTCCATTATTTAATAAGCCCTCCTGAGACTAGTAGTTAAAGGCCTTTGTAGCTGTTGATAAAGCCCCTTTTGACCCCGGTAATATTGCTGTTCCTGCCGTATAAGTGGTTCCTGAAAGGTGCCGAAAAAGCACCCGAAAATAGAGTTATTACGTTCCGTACTAAATATTACTAAGCATTTGTTTTTACAGAGAAAATCAGACTATATGGTGTATCAAGGGTTATTACACCACAACATATGGTAGCTGTCAAGAAAAAAATCTTTTTTATTTATGAAAGTATGGCAGTGATTTTCACCCTTAGATTACGCACCCTTAGAGAGGTTTTGATAAGGAGGAACTCCTAATTGAAATGACATTGTACATTGCCGCATACACAACCCATAGCGGGTATCAAAAATAGAAGGTTGCGAGGAGAAAATAAGTGTCATTTACGTCACCGAACTCGCCCTCGCTACCTCCGAGGTAGAATTGAGTCCCGAGCACAACATCAAGCTCGGGAAGCATGTTGTAGATCAAGGAAGGCGAGATAACACCGCTCTCTCCGTCAATGTCATGGATAAGGCTCATGGAAAAGTAGAGGAGCGGGTTAAGCTCAAAGCTTGTACTGAGGCCAAAAAAGTTCTTGTTCATGGTAACGACCTCGCTTGAATAATCAAAGCCTTGTGTCTCCGTGCCGAGCCCGCCTCCGTTATAAAGGTACTCAATGGCTACGTAGAGCTTGGAGCCTAGGTTGCCGTCCGCCCCTATAACGCTCATGCAAAAATCCTCTCTCCCCACACCGTTACGGCAGCTTGCCTCAAGCCTCAGCCCGTAGCCCTTGACATCAAAAAAGCTCTCAAAGCCAACGACCCACTCATCCCTTACCTTGCCCCCGGAGAGTCCAATGTCCATGCCCCTGAGGTTGTGCGCGGCTCTTAGCATGTAGCTGTTAAGTTTTTCTTCCTTACCGAATGCAGCGACCGCCTCTATCTTTGAAAGGTCTGCCGGGTAGTACTCAAGCCTTACGGCGTCAACACCGCTACGCTCACCCGAGTCTATGGCAAGCGGGCTCACGGGGCCAAAAAAATCAAGGGGGCTAAAGAGCCGGCCCTGGCCCCATTTGATCCCCTGCTTTCCGATGGTCAGTGTCGCATCACCTCTTATGTATACGGCATTTAGCCTGTAGAGCGAGTGCGTCCAGAAGTACTCATCCGTATCGATTATCGTCTTCTTCAGGTTCCACAGGTTGTCGGTGGATATGTCCCTTACGGCATCAAACTCGGTCAAAGACAGAACACTACCGTAGTAAAACTCATTATCATAGGTTACGTTAAGGGCCCAATTGGCCCTCTCTACAGTTAACTTTAAACGGAGCCGTACAAGATCGCTATCATAGTCCTCGCCCTCCGAACTCTCACCTATGACGGTTATGCCCCTGAGCGAGCCGCTCATATCAGTATTTAACTTCTCAGCGAATGAATGACCGGGGAAAAGAATAGAAAAGAAAAGGAGCAGGGGGTAAAAAAATTTAAGCGCCACCTTAAGCACTCAGGATCCCGTCCTTAATATGGACCACCCTTGAGGCACGCTCTATGACCTGCGGGTCGTGAGTGGTAACGATAAAGGTCGAGCCCTCGACCTCGTTCAGCTCCTTTAGAAGATCAAGGAGCCCGGCGCCTGTTTTAGAGTCAAGGTTGGCCGTGGGCTCATCAGCCAGGACTATGGCAGGCTTTGATACTATTGCACGCGCCACCGCCACCCTTTGCTGCTGGCCTCCGGAAAGCTCCCCCGGCCGCCTCCCGTACATGCCCTTAAGCCCTACCTCATCGAGTATGGCTATGGAGCGCTCTCTACGCTCCTTTTCAGAAACGCCCTGGAGCAAAAGCACGTACTCCACGTTCTCTACAGCGCTTAACACAGGGATCAGGTTATACTCCTGAAAGATAAAGCCCACACGCTTAAGCCTCATCTTTGAAAGCTCGGTCGAGGTAAGAGAGGTTATATCACGGCCCTCGATATAGACAGATCCCGAGTCGGGCCTGTCGAGCCCCCCGAGGACATTTAAAAGAGTTGTCTTCCCGGAGCCGGACTCACCTATAAGAGCAATGAACTCGCCTTTATAGACGGTCAGGTCAACGTCCCTGAGAGCCTCTACGGTCTCAGCGCCCTGAAGAAAGCTTCTTTTTACGTCTTGAGTTTTTACGCACTCCGTTCGTTCCATTTAAATGCTCCCTCAAAAGCTTCTCGGCCCCTCTTTTTATGAGCCCCGCGTAGTAGACGGTAAGTTTTCTCTTGCCCGCCTTCTTAACGCTCCTCCATGTGGTAAAAGGAGAGGTGAGTATGGTACAGGGACCGTCCTCGAACTCCTCTTCATCGCTCTTATACTTTTCCCAGAACGGAAGCATGGGGCAATGCGGTATGCAGTCGGCCCCGTCCTCGTTCTTCTTGTGCCGATAATCAACATAAAGACCACAGGCACAGTAGGGAGGATATGCCTCTCCGTTGAACTGTTTCCAGCCCGGCCACTGCCATTTTCCCTTTGTCGGATGCTTCTCAAGCCACCGCCACATGGCGGCAACTACCCTCAGTGTTTCTTCCTTCGATATCTTTACCATGTATTACAGATATCCCCTTTATACAAAATGTTTTATCAATCGCACAACTTCGACGATGATCAGCATAATGCGACTTGGTACTAATTACAACCTACGTCCCCTTTATACAAAATGTTTTATCAATCGCACAAGTTTGGTAGTAAACGTCATAATGACGTTTGGTAGTAATTACAACTTACGTCCCCTTTATATAAAATGTTTTATCAATCGCACAACTTCGACGATGATCTGCATAATGCAACTTGGTACTAATTACAACTTCATATGCCCTTTATACAAAATGTATGGCCTCAACGGGCTTAAGCCTGGCGGCCTTAATGGCCGGGTAAAGGCTTACGATAACGGTTGTAAAGAACACCGCCAGAGACGAATAAAAAACATGAATGTAATCGTTTATCGGATAGACGACCGGATCTATGGCAGCGAACATCTCAAAGCCCTCGCTCCATCTGGAAAGATCAAGGCCGTTTATGGCGATAAGCTCATTTGCGCCTATGCCAAGCGCCACCCCTGCGAGAGTTCCGATAACGGCTATCACAAGAGACTCAAGCACGATCAGAAAAACTATCACCCTTGGACTTGTGCCAAGCGCCATCATAATGCCAAGCTCTCTGGTCCTCTCAAGTATGCTCATGAGCATGGTGTTCACGATACCAAGGGATACTATAACCAGAACAATGGCTAAAAGAAAGTACATAAAGACATAGTCAAGCTGCATAAGCTCCATGAGCGCGCCCAGGGCCACCTCCCATGAAACAACATCAAAGGCTTCCTTTGATAGCGTCGCGCTGAGTGAATCGACTATAGGGTCAACGGCTCTTGGATCTGAGCTTAAAGCTGCGATCTCGGTCACACCTGTGCCTATAACGGCAAGCTCTCTCGCGTCGTCTATAGAGATAACGGCTATGCTACCGTCCATCTCCATCATGCCGAGCTTGAAGGTGCCTTTGAGCCTGTAGAGTTCGGCGCCGATGGAGCCGTCCGCGGCCTGTATCATAAGAACTACCTTATCGCCTATCGTAGCGTTGAGTTTTTTGGCTAACCTGAAGCCGAGTATAATGCCTCCGCTCTCACCCGTAAGCCCCTCGCCCTCTACTATCCTCTCATTCACGCCTGTTAAGTCTTTTTCACGCTCAAGGTCAATGCCCCTTATAAGCACCCCAACAGAGTTCTCGGCGGTAGACACAAGCCCGTGTGCGTCAACGCGCGGGGCATAGGCTGTTATACCCTCTGCTTTGTCGAGCGCCGAGAAGGCAGGCTCCGGGTCTTCCATGTAATTAGAAAGCTTGGGGTCATCACGATACCCCGGGGCGTTTATAACAACATGGCCGCTTTGAAGTTTCAGCGTCTGCGCGAGCCACGACTCATGAAAGCCGTTATTAAAGCCGAAGAAAAGTATTATGGCCGCAAGACCAACGCAGACGGCACCGAGCGTTATAAGGGTACGCCTTATGTTACGCCTTATGTTACGAAAAGCCATCTTAAGGAACATACCCATAGACCCTACCTCACCCTCTTCAGCGACTTTAAGGAAAAGATATCATCCGGTATCTCTTTATCGAACTCCAGCTCCAGTATCTTCATGATGGTCTTTCGTCCTTTTTTCTTTACAGGGATTATCTCATAGGTGGTCGGGACAACTCGTCCTCCCAGTTCCCGCACATCCTTAAACTCCATTGTCCTTACAAGCTCACCCTTTTCGCTATAGAACAGCTGCTTCACGGGCATGAAGTTATCAGCGTCAACATAAGCGATGATACTGCCCCACACGACAGGCGCATCCGGTTTTGGTATGCTCTCTATTCGGTAGGCTTTTTTGCCGTCAAGTTCCTCGACCCCTATCATGGTATGGATGTAGTCGTTGACAATGCTTGATTCCTTAACAAGGTCGTCATTGGTAAAATCGCTTCCCATCCAGGACTGCATCATCATCGAGGGCGGAAGTTTTATGGTCCTCTCAACCCGCGGCAGGTAGTTCCAGAGCTGATTGCCGTGCTTAAGGGTTACTATCCCCTTTTCCTTTGCCGGAGACAAAATAAGTATCAGCATCTTTTTCCCTTCACGCTTATCCCACACCTTAAGCTTAAGTGTGCGTGACCAGCGCGGATCCTCTATCCTCATCTCATAAACGCCGTAGACCGTCTCGCCACGAAGAAGCTTATCCATTTTTCGGATAACCTCAAGAGCGTCTGTATTCTCCTCTGCAAAAGAAGGCAAGGCAAGGGCCAGGACAAAAGATACGGCCAAGGCTGTAGACGTAATGAAGTTATGGGAGCGTAAAGAGTACATAATAAAATGATAAGCCCAAGCAGAGCAAAGGTCAAGCATATAACAGCAGGCATTAGTCGTTGAAATACCAGGCACAAACTGTTAAATGACCTGACAGTAACTTAAGAGTAAGGGAGAGGCCTTATGACGGAGATTGATTACAGATACAAGGACGCTCTAAGTGAGTTCAAGAACATAGCGGTGGTCGGCGCAAGTAGAGCTCCCGAGAAGCCCGCTCATTATGTGCCGAATTATTTCAGCGAGAAGGGCTATAACATTATCCCCGTAAACCCGAAGGCAAAGGAGCTCTTCGGCAACAAATGCTTCAAGAGCCTATCGGATATAAAAGAAGATGTGGAGATAATAAATATCTTCCGCCCCGCTAAGGACGCCGAGAAGATCGTGGAGGAAGCTCTTAAGAGGCATAAGGACAAGGGCGACATAAAACTCATCTGGCTTCAGGAAGGCATAACGAGCAAGAAGGCGAAGAAGCTCTGCGAGAAGGCGGGCTTGGATTACTTCGAGGATCGCTGCATGTATACGGAGTATGTAAAGATACTACCCGAGAGGGAGTAAGATGAAACTTTCGATAAGATCTTTAAAGACAACCACGGTAGTACTCTTCGTGGCAATAATGATCTTCAGCCTTTCCGGCTGCTTATCCAAGTATGAAGACGCATATCAGCACGACATGGACATCGCACGCCTGAACGACATAAAAACTATCGGCGAACTCATAGAAGAATATAAAGAAGTAACGGGCAAGTATCCTTTGGATGGTTACGGAAAAGGACAATGGTACGTTCACATAGCAACAAGTGAGCAGATAGGCTACGCCAAAAAAGCCTCACCGAAGTGGATGCAGACGATACCGGTAAAAGAATTTATAGAGGAGTTGGAAGAGGGCCTTGATAGAGAAGTAACCTTACCCTTCGACCCCCAGAGGGTTGCCGCCTTCATCCCAAACTTTTATATCTATATGACTGACGGTAACAACTACTACCTTGCGATCCACCTATATCACGGGTATCCTTTCGCGAAACAACTCGGCGAGCATTACTACAAGTTTGAGGTCAGTAACCTGAGTGTCCCTTCAAAAAGAATTTGGCTCTTTAATGAACTGATAAGTGACGCCGAGTACAAGGCAGCCGCCGCAAAAAAACCAAATAAACCCGGCTATGTTGAACAACTGAGAGATTCTATCCGAAATGAAGGCAAGGCTCCGGGCCAGTATTAAAGTAACTCACCTACCCCAGAACACCGATACCTATAAGCACAACACCGAGCAGGACCCTGTAGGCGACAAAGGGCGCCATCGAGGCGTGGCTTATGAACTTCAGGAAGTAATGAATCGTCAGGTATGCCGCTATAAAAGCGACAACAAAACCGACAATGACGGCAAGCCACGGCGTGGTGCTTGCGTTCTCGACCATGCCAACCGCTTCATGTCCTCCGGCGAGAATGCCGACGACGATCGCCAATAAAAAAGAAAAGCGCGCGGCCGCGACCCGATTTAGCCCGGAGAAAAGCCCGGCTGTTATGGTTATGCCCGAGCGGCTTGTGCAGGGAATGATCGCAATGGCATG
>DAOVXI010000027.1 GCA_030636245.1 Deltaproteobacteria bacterium | reverse complement strand
CCGCTGGAGGATGATGGATGAATATACATGAGTTTCAGGCAAAAGAACTTCTGAGAAAATTTGGCGTTCCGGTGCCGAATGGTCAGGTGGCTTTTACACCGAAAGAGGCCGAGGATGCGGCAAATGAATTCCTGAAAGAAGGCGATGTTTGTGTTGTAAAAGCCCAGATACACGCCGGAGGCAGGGGCAAGGCCGGAGGGGTAAAGCTTGCAAAGACCAAGGCCGAGGCCGCGGAGATCGCAAAGGAGCTTCTCGGTAAGGTTCTTGTAACCCACCAGACAGGCCCCGAAGGTAAAGAGGTTCAGAAGGTTTATGTTGAGGAGGGCTGTGCCATAGAGCAGGAGCTCTACCTCGGTGTTGTTATAGACCGTGCAAAGCAGCAGGTGTGTATCATGGCTTCATGCGAGGGTGGCGTTGAGATAGAAGAGGTCGCCGAGAAGTCGCCTGAGAAAATACTAAAAGTATTCGTGGACCCGGCAACAGGCTTTATGCCTTACCAGGGCCGTGAGCTTGCCTTTGGTCTTGGGCTTGATAAAAAGTATATAAACAAGGCAGTAAAGTTTATGGGTGCTCTTTATAATGCATTTGTAGCTCTTGACTGCAATATGGCAGAGATAAACCCGCTTGTAACAACAAAAGACGGTGACGTTATCGCGCTTGACGCAAAGATGAGCTTTGACGATAACGCCATCTTCCGTCACAAGGACATCGAGGAGCTTCGTGACCTTGACGAGGAAGACCCGAAAGAGATAGAGGCTTCCCGCGTTAACCTTAACTACGTCGCCTTGGACGGCAACATAGGTTGTATGGTGAACGGCGCGGGACTTGCCATGGCAACGATGGATATAATCAAGCTGCACGGTGGAAACCCCGCCAACTTTCTGGATGTTGGGGGCGGTGCCACAACAGAGCAGGTCGCGGCCGCATTCAAGATAATCACGAGTGACGTGAAGGTCAAGGCGCTTCTTGTGAACATATTCGGCGGCATTATGAAGTGCGATATCATAGCCAACGGTGTTGTTGAGGCCGCAAAGGAAGTGGGACTTAAGGTGCCGCTTGTGGTGAGGCTTCAGGGCACGAATGTGGAAGAAGGCAGAGCCATACTTAAAGAGAGCGGGATCGATATTATTCCCGCAGAGACAATGGAAGAGGCGGCTAGTAAGGTTGTTGCTTCAATAAAATAATTACAAAGCTAAAATAAATTGCAAATTAATCTCAACAGGGGCTAACAAAAGATGAGCATACTCGTTAATAAAGACACAAAGGTAATATGTCAGGGAATAACCGGAGCGCAGGGCACTTTCCACTCCCGCCAGATGGTAGAGTACGGAACGAAGATGGTCGGTGGCGTAACACCGGGCAAGGGCGGAACAGACCTTGACGGCATACCGGTATTTAATACCGTAAGGGATGCCGTGGCGGAGACAAAAGCCAACGCAAGCGTTATTTATGTGCCGCCTCCCTTTGCAGCAGATGCCATCGCCGAGGCAACGGACGCCGGCATTGAACTTGTCATATGCATAACAGAGGGCATACCGGTTGTCGATATGGTGAAGGTCAAGAAATATATGAAAGACAAGCCAACACGCCTTGTCGGCCCCAACTGTCCCGGCGTCATAACACCTGATGAGTGCAAGATCGGCATCATGCCGGGTCATATCCATAAGAAAGGCAGCGTGGGTATCGTATCCCGTAGCGGCACACTTACATATGAAGCCGTTGATCAGGTCACCAGGCTTGGTTATGGTCAAAGCACATGCGTGGGTATCGGCGGGGACCCGATAAACGGAACTAACTTTATTGATGTGCTTGACCTCTTTGAGAAGGACGATGAGACAGAGGCTATTATAATGATAGGAGAGATCGGCGGCACGGACGAGGAAGAGGCCGCGGCATTCATAAAAGCCAATGTCAAAAAACCGGTTGTGGGCTACATAGCCGGGGTTACAGCGCCCAAGGGCAAGAGGATGGGCCACGCCGGAGCCATAATCGCCGGAGGCAAGGGCACTGCCGATGAAAAGTACGCAGCACTTGAGGCTGCCGGTGTTAAAACAACCAGAAGTCCTGCCGAGATAGGCAAGACCATGATAGAGCTTTTAAAGTAGACTGACAAGGGTGGTCGTGTTATAATTTCGGTTCTGTTTTCGCTACGGCGCAGGCGGGTTGAGTTTGAAAAAGTTACTAATATACAAAAGTTGATATAAGCAGGAGGAAAAGATGGCGGACGCTGCAAAGAAGTTACCGAGAATTGAGATAAATGAGAAGTTCTGCAAAGGCTGCAGTATCTGTGTGGACTTTTGTCCGACAGATGTTCTTGAGATGAAAGGTCCGGTCGTGGTGGTAAAGGACCTTGATGCATGTACAAGGTGTCAACTCTGCGATCTGAGATGTCCGGATTTTGCGATACAGGTTTTTGACTAATTGCTTGACCATAACAAGGGAAGGATGATCCAACAATGGCAAAAGTAAAAAGATTTATGCAGGGCAACGAGGCCTGTGCCGAAGGTGCCCTCTATGCCGGATGTAATTTTTTCGCCGGCTACCCCATAACCCCTTCAACAGAGATCGCCGAGATCCTGGGGTATCAACTACCAAAGATCGGCGGTAAGTGGATACAGATGGAGGACGAGATAGCAAGTATCGCTGCCACTATCGGCGGCTCGCTTGGAGGATGTAAGGCCCTGACAGCTACATCAGGTCCGGGATTGTCGCTAAAACAGGAGGGTCTTGGATACGCTGCGATGGCAGAGATCCCATGCGTTATAATTAACGTTATGAGGGGCGGACCTTCAACCGGTTACCCCACGGGCCCCAGCCAATCGGATATGATGACCGCAAAGTGGGGCACCCACGGAGACCATCCCGTTATAGCACTTACCCCATCAACCGTACCCGAGATACTTACCGAGACGGTAAGAGCATTTAACCTGGCCGAGAAGTATCGGATGCCGGTATTCGTGTTTTATGATGAGATAGTCGGTCACATGCGTGAGCCGGTAGAGATTCCAGAGCCGGGCGACCTTGAGATTGTTGATAGAGCTAAGCCGACCTGCAAGCCCGAGGATTACAAGCCTTATGACTCAAACTTCGAGATCGCTCCTCTTGCCGCGTATGGCAAGGACGGCTACAGGTTCCACGTAACCGGACTTAATCATGGTGATGACGGATTCCCGACAAATGACAGCAAAAGAATAGATCAGGGTTGTCGTAGTATAATGGCAAAGATAGAGAATAACCTTGATGATATCTTGAAGAACGAGACCGTTGATATGGATGACGCGGAGATAGTTCTTTTTGCATATGGCTCAACAGCCAGAAGCGCAAGCTTTGCGCAAAGAAAAGCAAGAGAGAAGGGCATAAAAGCGGGACTCTTCAGGCCTCTTACCATGTGGCCTTTCCCTGAGAAAGCCATAAGAGAAGCCGCAAAGAAGGCAAAGGTATTTATAGTTCCGGAGATGAACCTCGGGCAGATGAGCCTTGAGGTTGAACGATGCGCACCGGGGATTGAGGTCAAAGGCATTAACCGTGTTGACGGCGAGCCGATAAATCCGGCGCAGATACTTGAGTGTATAGAGAAATATAAATAAATAAAGAACCGCAACTCTTTAAGTTAACAACGGAGGTTTACCATGACGGCAGAGGCCGCTAAAAAACAAAAACTGAGTGTACCGTTCGATTACAGCAAGTACCTAAGAGGGGGTAAACTCCCGCACATCTGGTGTCCCGGCTGTGGTCACGGAATAATATTAAAGGCTCTCTTAAGGGCCATTGATAAGATAGGACTTACAAATGACGAGATCTGTATGGTCTCGGGCATTGGTTGCTCTAGCAGGACCCCCGGGTATGTGGATTTTAATACCATGCATACGCTTCACGGCAGGGCGCTTTCCTACGCAACCGGGATAAAGATGGCCAACCCTGATTTGAATCTCATAGTTACAACAGGTGATGGTGATGCGCTTGCCATAGGCGGTAACCACTTCATCCATACCTGCAGACGCAACATAGACATGACGATACTTGTTTACAGTAACTCGATCTACGGCATGACAGGCGGACAGTTCTCGCCGACAACGCCGGAGGGTTCGAAGACAAGCACGAGTCCGTACGGTGCGATGGAGCCTAACTTTGACTGCTGTGAGCTTGCGAAGGCAAGCGGCGCAACCTTTGTCGCACGCGCAACGAGTTATCACGTTGCCGAGCTTGAGAGGACAATTAAGGCGGCTATCGAGCATAAGGGCACAAGTGTTGTTGAGATTCTTGACCAGTGTCCCATATATTTTGGTCGTCAGAACAAGTATAAGAGTGCTTCCCACATGATGGAGATGATAGAAAAGGACGGAACGGTAAGCGTTAAGCAGGTCGACAAACTGCCGCCCGAGAAGCTAGAGGGTAAGCTACTTCGCGGCATCCTCCACCAGGTTGAAGGTGAGGAGTACTGTGATAAATACGCGAAGATAATAGAAAAAGCGCAGGATTAGTAACGGTTTTATAAAATTTCTGGAGGCAAATGATGGCAGATAGATACGAATTACGTTTTAGCGGTTCAGGTGGACAAGGTATGATCCTGGCCGGCATCATCATGGCAGAGGCCGCATCCATATACGGTGACAAGAATGCCGTGCAGAGTCAGTCCTACGGGCCTGAGAGCAGGGGCGGCGCCAGCAAGGCAGAGGTCGTTATAAGCGACGATGCGATTGATTACCCGAAAGCAACCGCTATCGACTGCATGCTAGCCATGACACAAGAGGCTTGCACCAAGTATCACGATGATATTAAAGACGATGGGATACTCCTCGTTGACACGGAGCTTGTTCATGAGCTGCCAAAAGGTAAATTCAAGATATATGAGTTCCCTATAATAGAGACAGCCAGAGAAGAGCTTGGTAAGGTGATTGTCGCAAACATAATTTCCTTGGGTCTTATGACAGCTCTTACAAAGATAGTAAGCGAGAAGGCCATAACGGATGCGGTACTTTCAAGGGTACCAAAACCGTTTCTTGAGCTTAATGAGAAGGCCTTGAAGATCGGCTTCGAGAGAGCAAAGGAGCTTAAGGAAAAGAAGTAGAGAGCAGGCCGCAGGTAATATAAAAAAATGAAAGGGAGGTTCTTTATACCGCCGTACTTAATACAGGCGTGTAGTTAGAGACCCTCCCTTTTTTATTGAGGTGTTTGGATTTGGTCTTTCATGATGTGCTAATAATAGGCGGCGGGCTGGCTGGGCTTAGGGCAGCGATCGAGGCAAGCAAGAATGGCCTCAATGTTGCGGTCATTAGCAAGGTTTATCCCGTAAGAAGTCACTCGGTTGCCGCGCAGGGCGGGATAAACGCGGCTCTAAAGAGCAATGATAACTGGGAAGACCACGCCTATGACACGGTCAAGGGCAGCGACTACCTGGGTGATCAGGACGCGATCGAGATCATGTGCAAGGAAGCCCCCGAAGATATTCGTGAGCTTGAGAGGATGGGTGCTGTCTTTAGTCGTGATGCTGATGGTGATATCGCTCAGCGTCCCTTCGGCGGTGCGGGTTTCCCAAGAACCTGCTACCTTGCCGACAGAACAGGCCATGGACTTTTGCACCTTATGTTCGAGCAGATCAGAAAATATGAGGTAACGGTCTACCCCGAGTGGTTCGTAACAGACCTTATAGTTGAAGATAATATCGCGCGCGGAGCCATTGCGCTTGAGATGCTGACCGGAAGGTTCCACAGGCTTCATGCGGGTGCTCTCATTATGGCTACAGGCGGATACGGCAGAGTCTTTGGTATAACCACAAATGCTCTTACCAACACAGGTGATGGTATGGGGCTGGCGCTCCGTGCCGGAGCGCCGCTTATGGACATGGAGTTTGTCCAGTTCCATCCGACGACACTTAAACGTACGGGAATACTCATAACCGAAGCCGCACGTGGCGAGGGCGGCTATCTCTTGAATAGCAAGGGCGAGCGTTTTATGAAATCGTACGCTCCAAATGCGATGGAGCTTGCAAGCAGAGATGTTGTTTCGCGTGCCGAGCAGACCGAGATAAACGAGGGGCGTGATATTAACGGTTGCGTGTATCTTGACCTGAGGCACTTAGGTCGTGAGAAAATACTTGAGCGTCTTCCGCAGATCAGAGACATATCGATCAGTTTTGCCGGCGTTGATCCTATTGAAGAACCAATACCCATAAGACCGGGGATGCATTACTCGATGGGTGGAATAATGACTGACAAAGATGGCAAAACCCCTGTGGAAGGGCTTTTTGCGGCAGGTGAATCTGCTTGTGTGAGCGTGCACGGAGCCAACCGCCTTGGAGGTAACTCTCTACTTGAAACAATAGTTTTCGGAAGGCGTGCAGGACAAAGTGTTACGGAGTACTGCAGCGGTAGTAAGGTCGCGGCATTCCCCAAGAGTGCGCTTCAGGATGCAACACGTAAGGCGGCCATGATATTTGAAAGGGATGCTGGAGTTAAGAGTAGTGAACTTTTGGAGCGAGTCAACTCGGCGATGATGGAGTGTTGCGGTGTTTTCAGGACTGAAGAAAAGATGAAGGAAGGTCTGGATAGGGTGCGTGCGGTGAGAGAGGATCTGCCCAAGGTCACGCTCACTGACAAGGGTAATGTATTCAATATGGAGCTTGCGGGTGTGTACGAGCTTGAGCATATAGTTGATCTTGCCGAGAGCATACTCCTTGGAGCGATCCACAGGAAAGAAAGCCGCGGCTCACACACACGCCTTGAGTATCCCAAAAGGGATGATAAGGATTGGATGAAGCACACGCTCATTTATAAGGACGGGCCTGAGATGAGAATAGATCACAAGGATGTAACTGTCACACGTTTTGAGCCAAAGGAAAGGAAGTACTAAACCTTGGAGATAACCGTAAAGGTTAAAAGATGTAATCCTCAGGGTAATGCCGACTGTAAGCCGAGTTGGCAAAGCTATGATATTAAGGCTGAGGTGGGGATGAGTGTTCTTGAGGTGCTTCTTGATGTTATCGCAGGGGTGGACCCCTCACTTGTTTGCCGTAGGAGTTGTCGCTCCGCCATATGCGGTTCATGCGCAATGAAGATCAACGGCAGGCCGCTCCTTGCCTGCGACACACAGATAATAGAAGAGTATGAGAAGGCGGGCAGGATAGAGCTTGAACCTCTGGATAATCATAGGGTTATAAAAGACTTGGCTGTTTTTCAAGAGCCGCCTTGGGATGAGTTCGATAAGATCATACCTTACTTGAATGAAAAAGATAAAGATGTAGCAATGACCGCCGAGGACGAGCACGCAATCGATGCATCACAGAAGTGTATCATGTGTGGCTCCTGCAACTCGGTTTGTAACGCGCTTGAGATGGAAAAGAACTATCTCGGCCCTGCGGCGCTTGCCAAGGCTTGGCGTTTTGTGGGGGATGTAAGAGAAGGAAAAAAAGAAAAACGTCTGGACCGTTTAAGTCAGGAACACGGTATATGGGACTGCGTAAGGTGTGTTCACTGCACGGAGTATTGCCCTAAGGATGTTGCTCCTCTTTCGGCCATAGAGAGATTGAGGGATAAGGCCATGGCTTACGGCATAGATGACAACCACGGAGCAAAGCATTCAACTGCGATGGTCGATTCCATTCGAAGGGTCGGAAGGCTTGACGAGGCGGCGATGACATTTAAAACCCTTGGGTTACTAAGGTCTATCGGGATGATCCCTTTTGGCATGAAGATGGAGATGCACGGAAAGATGCCTCATCCAGTCGTGCTCCCGGCAATCGATGGAATTGATGAAGTAAGAAAGATAATGGATAAACGTGAAGAAGAAAAGAAAAAAGAGGAGCTTGATTAAAGGTGTCGCTTAAGTTCGCATATTACCCGGGTTGCGCCTCAAAGGAGATAACTAGGGAGAGCAGTGACACTACCCTCAAGGTCGCGCCTCTTTTGGATATTGAGCTTAAGGAGATGCCAAAGGCGAACTGCTGTGGAGCGGGGCTCCTGAAGGACTATGACTATAAACTTCACCTTGCAATGAACGCGCGGATATTCGCCGAGGCCGAGGGCATGGGGCTGGATATCATGACCATATGTTCAACCTGTCTTATGGTCATGAGTACGGCAAACAGTGAGCTTAAGAATGATGAAAAGTTGCTTGCCGAGACCAATGAGCTTTTAGGGGAAGCGGGGCTTACTTATAAGGGAACAATTGATATTAAGCACTTCCTGTGGGTCGTCATGAAAGAGGTTGGTGCGGAAAAGTTGAAGGGGCTTGTAAAAAGACCTTTAAAAGGGATTAGGCTGGCGTCTTTTTATGGTTGTCATACACTTAGGCCAAGCTCGGTGCTGGGCTTTGATGATCCGCTAAATCCCACATCCATGGAAGAGATTACAGCTGCGTTGGGTGCCGAGAGTGTTGATTATGACGGAAGGACAAAGTGCTGCGGTTTTCAGGCTGATCTCGTAACCGAAGAGGTAGCGCTTGCCATGACAGCAAAGAGACTTTTAAGCGCAAAGGACTCCGGGGCGCATAGTGTAGTTACCCCGTGCCCGTTCTGTCATATAAATCTAGATAGCTATCAAAGCAAGGCCGAGAGGGTGGCAGGCAGAAAAATAGATATTCCTGTCCTGCATTTTACTCAGGCTCTAGGAATAGCTCTTGGGCTTAGCTCGAAAGATATGGGGCTTGACCGGCACATGGTCCCTTTACAGGACCTGCTTGATTCTATATGATAACAAGGTTGCACACGGCCCAACTCGGTCTATACTCTAAGTAGGTGCTGTAATGATAGAAAAGGAAGGTCTTTTTTGAAGATAAGGTTTATAGTTAACCCTAATGCCGGGGCAGGCGATAGGGCAGGAGAGATAACCCAGGCCGTACGTGAGACCTTTGGGGATAGCGAAGGTCTTTTTGAGGTAAAGTCGACCCTTAAGAAGGGTGATGCAAAGAGGCTTGCCAGGGAAGCTGTCGAGGGCGGTTACAAGGTTGTGTTTGCCTGTGGTGGTGACGGCACAATAAATGAAGTCGCGAGTCAGCTTGTTTCAACCGAGACGGTGCTTGGAATAATTCCGGGCGGTTCGGGTAACGGGCTTTCAAGGGCGCTTAAGATACCCTTCAATGCCAAGGAAGCGGTTGGGCTCGCGAAAAAAGGCCGTGTAAGGGCTATTGATGCAGGCATAATGGATGGGCGTTATTTCTTTTCAACAGCAGGGCTTGGTTTTGACGCACACCTAAGTATGAAGTATGATAAGCGTAGCTCCGGCAGGCGTGGGATACTCCCATACGTACCTCTGGCTGTCCTTGAGTTCTTTAGATTCAAGCCGGAGCCTTTAACTCTTGCGCTAGGTGAAAATAAATTCTCGCGTATCACGCCCTTTATGCTAACCGTTGCCAATACCGAGGAGTTCGGAGGTAGCGCGATCATAGCTCCGGGAGCAGTGCCGGATGACGGGCTTTTGGATCTGTGTGTTATTAAGGATATCGGCTTTGGCTCTGCTATTATGACGGCAAGGAAGATACTTAACGGAAGCATTGAAACCAGCAAGCATTACCAGAGGATACTTACACCGAGCGCAAAGGTAAGAAGATCGAAGCCGGGTGCGGCCCATGTCGATGGTGAGCCTTTTATGGCGGGAGAGACGATAGAGTTTGGCCTCTTGCCAAAGTCTTTAAATGTTTTGATTAAACAATGATGAGGTTATAAAAGTATGAGCGGTAAAGTAAAGGTAAATAGGTCGGACCTTCTGCTCTGTATGAGCAGTGTTGATTCTGATAGAAGGAAAACAGATAAGCCTTTTATGGAGCTTAGCTGTGAAGAGAAACTGCGTGTTGCCTATTCACATCTTGAGGCGCTAAGACAGCTTAACGGAGGTTATATTGCTTCGCCTTATCGGGGGCAAAAAGGCGGGGATATGTATAACGTCTTCTGGTTAAGGGACATTATGTATGCCTCCTATGCCAATGAGTATATAGGCTCATACGATAAGATGATGGAGAGCTATCGGCTCATCATAAGGATATTCCATAAGTATAAATATAAGATCTCCGGAGGCGCGCGTAAGCGTCACTATCTTGGGAGCTGTGCCGATGAAACGGTTCACGCAAGGGTACACCCTGTGACATTGGAGGAGATCACAAGCGAGTGGGGACATCATCAGCTTGATATATTCGGACTGTTCCTCTATAAGACAGGAGACCTGATCAAGAAAGGGCACCAGGTCATCTCATCCGACATGATGGAGACGTTGGTTCTGCTTAGAGATATTGTTATGTATCTTACGACGGTCAGGTGGCACAGCGATCCTGATTTTGGTGTATGGGAGGAGGGTCCCGAGATACACTCATCAAGTGTCGGCTCGGTCCTGGCCGGGCTTACCATGTGGCATGATGACGGGCACTACCATCATAAGTACTCACATCAGGTGGATCTGCACAAACTGCTCCCCATACCTCAGGAGTTTCTGGAGCTGGGACGAGCTTCTCTCGACAAGGTACTTTCAAGGGAGTCGGAGAGCAGGCCCTATGATCTTGCACAGCTGAGCCTTATATGGCCATATAGTATAGTTAGCGATGAGCAGGCACAGAATATCATTTCCAATATAGAGGATAACCTTGTGCGGGAGAAAGGCGTTATACGCTACATAGGGGATAAGTATTACGCCTTGCTGGACGATGAGGGTAAGGTTAAAGAGGAGGCTGAGTGGCCTTTGGGTTTTGCCTGGTTGAGCATTGTTTATTCGAAGCTCGCGATGAAGACCTTTAGGGTTGGTGAGCTCTTTCTCGGCACGTCTGAGGAGCTGATAGACAAAAGCAGTGAGTATCTGAGACGACTGGAGTCAACAATGACCGAGGACGGCAGGGTCCCGGAGCTTTATACCAATGGTGAGATGAACTATAATATCCCTCTTGCATGGGCTCAGAGCCTTTATGTCGTGGCAAGCCAGAGCCTTAAGCGTGTGTTAGAGGCCGTTGATGCACAGGGCCTCAAGTAAAGACAGATGAATAAGAACGTAGCCTTTAACGCTACCATTATTAATATATTCGGGAACACCTTTCTTTTTATTCTTAAGATCTGGGTGGCTCTTGTCTCCGGCAGTGTCGCGCTCCTTTCAGACGCATTTAACTCTCTTACCGATATTGTTTCCTCCATAGCAGTTTATATCTGTGTGAAAATATCAAACCGCGAGGCCGATGAAGGGCATCCATTCGGGCATAAAAGAGCAGAGCCCATAGCCGGACTTATTGTCGCTATCCTTGCCGGCATACTAGGCTTTGAGATGATAAGGGCCTCTGTTAATAGGTTCTATAATTATGAGGAGATGACCGTTACCACGGTGATACTTCTTGTCCCTGTTATAACGATCATAATAAAAGGTCTTATGGCTTGGTACTTTAAGCGTGTGGGTAGGGCCGTGAACAGCCCTGCTATTACCGCAAGCGCTGTGGATTCGGCATGTGACGTTGCGGTTTCAGCAGCGGCACTTGTTGGCATTATTGGTGTAAAGATGGGCTATCCGCTCTTTGACCCTGCGGCAGGGATCGTTATAAGCCTATGGATAATTTATACCGGCTATAAGATCGGACTGGAGAACATTGATTACCTTATGGGTAAGGCTCCTGAGGATAGTCTGCTCCGTGATATAAAACTATCTGCTGTTAATGTTCCGGGGGTACATGGTGTGAATACCGTCAGGGCGCATTATGTCGGGCCATTTATACATGTTGAGATACACGTTGAGCTGCCCCGATATTTATCCATATATGATTCGCATGAGATAAGTGATGAGGTTGAGAAAAGAATAGAAAGTATAAGCTCGGTAGAAAGAGCCTTTATCCATATTGATCCTGTATAGGATATGTTACTTAATAAAGATGGATAAAGAAGAAGCCCTCGGACGGCACTTCTAAAACAGCAAAGTTAGAGCTTTAAAGTTTCGCCATAACACCTTTGTTAACATTCAATGCTTTTGCTTCTCCGAAAAGAACTTTTACAAGTGTAAGGGCAAACTCAATGGCTGTCCCCGGACCCTGACTTGTGATGATGTTGTTATCAACAACAACCCTCGACAGCGTATCAAGGCCTTCGCCAAGTTTTGAAAAAACACTCGGGTGTGCGGTGAACTTCCTTCCTTCAAGTACCCCCAATTCATTTAATATCGTAGTTGCCGCGCAGATGGCCGAAACAAAACCCTTTGAGGCGAGGGTGTCCTTTATGAGTTTTGCAACCCGTATGTCCTTCTTTAGCACCTCGGTGCCGCCGGCACCTCCGGGCAGGACTATCATATCAAACTCCAGCCCTTGAACCAGGTCAAGGCTTATGTCAGGGATCACCCGTATAGAGGACCTGCCTGTTATCGGGCCATCGAGTGTGCCTGCCACGGTTACGTCCGCGCCGGCACGTCTTAATATATCAACCGTTGCGAGTGCCTCTATCTCTTCAAATCCATCTGCGAGCGGGATAAGGACCTTCTTCATCTGTAGTCTCCTTAAAGTTAATTTAGCTGATATATTATAAGATACTTTACATTTGTTGACAACCGAGTGATGTGGAATTAGAATCATAGTATAGGGAGAAACGGAGGAAAAAATGGAAGAAAGAGAAATGGAGGTAGTGGCCGGGCTTGAGGGCATCGCTGCGGCTGAGTCGGAGGTGTCTTTTGTAGACGGAGTGAATGGGGTGCTTGAGTACAGAGGCATACCTATCGCTGAGCT
>DAOVXI010000182.1 GCA_030636245.1 Deltaproteobacteria bacterium | reverse complement strand
TTCATAAAATCGATTTTTGATAAGTTCTTTGGCAACTCTGTGCTAAGGGACGCAAGCGGCTTTGTCGCGGTCTCCGAGAGTGAGCTTAAGCAATTTGAAGAGATGGGTGTGAGCCCTGATGAAGTCAGGGTGATATATAATGGAATAGAGCTTGATGATTACAGGGATCTGCCCCCAAAAGGGGAGTTCAAAAAGAACTTCGGCCTTGAGGGCAAGAAGGTAATTCTTTATCTTGGAAAGTTTACGCCTAGGAAGGGCATGGACTTTTTAACAAGGGCATTTGCAAGGCTCAAAAAGAATTCAAGGGATGATATAAAACTTGTTTTTGTCGGCAATGATATGGGCTTTAAGTCAAAGGTACTTGAGATAATAAAGGAAGAGGGCTTGTCTGATAGCGTAGTGTTTACAGGTCTCCTGACGGGCAGGGACAAGCTCGCCGCGTATGTTGACGCGGACGTTCTTGCCTACCCCGCCGTTCACGAGATATTCGGACTCGTCCCCTTTGAAGCTCTTATGTGCGGAGCGCCTGTCGTTGTCACGGACGACTGCGGCTGCGGCCTTATAATAGAGAGGGAAGGCGCAGGAGAAACGGTTAAGTATAACGATACAAGAGCTCTGGCAGATAAACTTGGCAAAATACTTTCAGATGGCGAAGAGGTCAGTGAGAGTGTCAAGAAAGGTCAAGAGTTCATAGAAAAAAACCTCTCATGGGAAATCATAGGAAAAAGATACGAGGAGTTTTATAAAGAGGTATTGGGTAAGAAATGATGAAGCACAGGATAATAGTTATATGAAGGTATGTATCATAGACCCGAAAGGGATCCACTTCGGCATCAATACCGGTATAGGTTATTTAGCCGGTTATTTAAGAGAGCATTCGGCCGTGGATGAGATAAAGGTCTTTGACTTTAACAATAATACTTCGGATATTGAAAAACGTATCAAGGAGATAAGCTCATATGATGTTGTTGGCTTCTCGATAAAGTCCTTTACGCTTGATAACGCGATGAAGGTCGCAAGAGAGATAAGGCGTGAGGGGAGTGTTATGATTGCGGGAGGGCCGCACATAACACTCGACGGAGTCGAGTTCATGGAGCAGCACCCGGAGTTCGATTATGCGGTAATGGGCGAGGGGGAGTTGACCTTTAACCTTCTGCTCGATGCTATTAAGAATAAAAAACCGGTTGATGGTATTAAGGGAATAATTTTCAGGGACGATTACGGCAAGTGCATCTCGAACGGCAAGGGAGACAGGGTGGAAGACCTTGATACCATCCCCTATCCGGCATATGACACCTTTGATAGCGTCCAGGGCAAGGGCATATACAACTACCCGCTTGTTACGAGCCGGGGTTGCCCGTATTTGTGTACATATTGCTGCGTGAAGGGTGTTATCGGGAAGAAGTGGTATGCCAGAAAAGTAGAGTACATAATAGATGAGCTTGCAATGGCTAAGAAGAAGTACAATATAGATTGCTTTAACGTGCAGGATGATGTCTTTACCCTTGATATGGAACGGGCCAAGGAGTTCTGCGACGGGCTCATGAAGGAAGAGGTAGAGCTTAAGTGGTCTTGCCCGAACGGTATAAGGGCCGATAAGGTTGATGATGAGCTTATGGGTAAGATGCACTCCTCCGGTTGCTTTGGTGTCGCCATGGGTATTGAGAGCGGGGTGGAGGCCGAGTTCGACGCAATCAAAAAAGGCGAGAAGCTGGACGACATCATAAGTGCCGTTCATCTCGCGAAAAAACATAACGTATGGGTCTTCGGAAACTTTATCGTCGGGCTTCCGGGCGCAACACTTGCCTCGACAAGGGAGTCCATTCGCTTTGCAAAGGGGCTCGGTCTTGAGTCGTGTATATTTAATATGATCGTACCTTTCCCGAACACCGAGGTTTGGGAGTGGGTGAAGAAGAACGGTACTATCATTATGGATTGGAAGGATGGCTTTACGCAGGGCAAAAGCCCAAAGGTTGTTTTTGATACACTTGAGTTCAAGGCTGAAGACAGGATACGCGCTTACTGGGAGTCCAATATAAAGTGTAAGAATTATTTTTGTTGTATGGATGAGCACGATAGTCTCTTCTCAAACATCATTCGTGTTCTTTATAGTATTGTAAGGTATGATTTCTTTGGTCTGCCAAGCCACCTCTTATGGATGGCCAAGCACTCGGGCAGGATTCTCGGAAGGATACTTAAAAAAACTTGATAGAGATATCTTTAAGCTAAAGGTTCGGTTATATGTCTATTGAAAACCCTCTTATCTCAATTGTAATTGTCAACTATGACGGGAAGGAACTTCTTCGTGAGTGCCTTGGGACCGTCTTTGCCGAAAAAAAAGTAAGCTTTGAAGTGATCGTGGTGGATAACGGCTCAAGTGACGGCTCGGTAGAGTTCTTACATGAGAAGTACCCTGATGTGAAGGTTGTAGAGAATAAGCATAACACCGGTTTCGCTCCTGCCAACAACCAGGCCATACTCATGGCCAGGGGCAAGTACATACTTACACTGAATAACGACACGGAGCTTGCGGAAGGTTTTATAAAGGAGATAAGCACTGCTGCGGAGCTCTCCGAGGATGATGTAGGGATGTGGGCCCCTAAGATACTTTCTATATTTGATAAAGAGACGATCGATTCCGTGGGCGGGCTTCTTCTTTATCCCGACGGGATAGGCAGGGGCAGAGGACGCATGGAAAAAGACACGGGGCAGTTCAATGAAGTCGAAGAGGTGCTTTTGCCAAGCGCCTGCGCGGCACTCTACAGAAAGACCATGCTTGATCATATTGGGCTTTTTGATGAAGATTTTTTTGCTTACTGTGAAGATACGGACCTTGGGCTAAGGGCAAGGAGTTATGGCTGGAGATGTTTTAGTGTGCCTTCCGCGGTAGTGTATCACCATTACTCGGCAACGGGAGGAAGGTACTCATCCTTAAAGGCATACCTTGTTGAGCGCAACAGGGCCTGGGTCGCGGTGAAAAATCTTCCTTTAACCTTGCTTTTAAAGAGTCCCTTCTATACACTTTATCGGTACCTTCTTCAGTTACTCTCTGTTTTTGGAGGTCGTGGCAGCGCGGGAGGTCTCATGAAGGAAGCGGGAGGGGTAAGCCTTGCATTGGTACTGCTGAGATCATACGCTTCCATTATTCGTGGTTTTTTCGGTGCGCTTGGAAAGCGGCGCAAGATAATGAAGGAAAGAAAAATAAGCTCAAGAGATTTTGCAGGGTTGTTATCGAGGTTTACTCTGAGCGCAAAGGAGCTTGTCTTTAAGGATTGATAGACAGCCTACAGGATAATAAAAGAACATGAATAAGAAAACATATA
>DAOVXI010000158.1 GCA_030636245.1 Deltaproteobacteria bacterium | reverse complement strand
TCAAACAGAACCGGAACAAAAGAGATATTCCAATGTGACTATGACGGAAAGAACGTTACCCAGATGACGATGAACAACTCGATAAACCTTGCGCCGGGCTGGTCCAGTAACGCTAAAAAGATATTCTACACATCCTATGTGGACGACAGGCCAAACCTATTCGTAAGGGAGCTCAGAAAAAGTAAGGCAAAGAGGATAAAGACCAACTCGGCTATTAATATAGGCGGCAGCTGGGACCCCCGCTCGGAGAGTATCGCGCTTACCTTGAGCTCCAAAAAGAGCCCGGAGCTGTACCTTGTTGATATACGGACAAGAACAAAGGAAGCGCTGACAAATAACTACCACATAGATGTTTCCCCGAGTTTTTCCCCGGATGGTCATGAGCTAGCCTTTGTATCGGACAAGGCTGGCAATCCTCATATATATGTGTTAAACTTGAGAAATTATGATGTACGGCGCTTAACCTATGAAGGTAAGTACAACTCCGAGCCTGCTTGGTCACCGGATGGGCGCTACATAGCATTTACAAGGATAGAAAAAGGCAAGTTCTATGTATGGGTGCTTAGAAATGACGGCAGGAGCGGTAGAAGGTTGACCTATGATGGTGATGCCACGAACCCATCATGGTCGCCGAACAGCAGATATATGATAATCAGCTTAAAGGAAAATAACAGCAGAAGGTACTCACTCTATATAATGCGTTCAGACGGTAGCGGCATGGTAAGAATAGACACGGGTGGCGGCAACTACTCCGACACAGACCCGGCATGGTCGCCCTACATAAACTCAATACATTAATAATGAATAAAAATATTATAAATAAACCCCTACTCATTTTATTGATGGCAACACCGCTCATACTGGGCGGATGTGTGACGATAGCCCCTCAGCAAAAAGAAGGAGACCGACAGCTCTCAGAGGGAGTTAAAGAGGAAGTAGAGACCACCGAGAGCAAGGTAAGTAAACTTCAGGTATCAATGGAAGAACTGCGTGAAACAAAAGCCGATGACATCGCTATAATAGACACGATGAACGATGAGGTGAAAAGCTTACGAGCAGTTGTAGAGGAAAACGAGTTTGAGGTAATAAAGATAAGGGAGAACCTCGATATGATAAGCGGTGCGATCGAGTCGATCGATAACCGGCTAAGCACACAAAAAGATACGGGTCAGGGTTCTGAGGATATTATTGAGCGGCTAAAATTCATAGAGACCTCCGTCGATACACTTCTTGAACGTATCGTATCCTTGGAACAAAAGGTGAGCTCCTTGAATAATGGTACAGGCGCCAAACAATCAACCACAAATGCCGGTACGGAAAAGAATGATCCCGGAACACTGTACATGAAAGCTTTGAACCTTGTTAGAATCGAGAAGGACTACAAGAAAGGACTCAAAGAGTTCCAAAAGTTTCTGTCTATCTTCCCTGAGCACGATCTCTCTGATAACGCTCAGTACTGGATCGGAGAGATATATTATGACAAAGGTGACTGGGAAAGAGCTGCACTTGAATTCAACAAAGTAAGAGAAAAATATCCCAAAGGCGACAAACTCCCCTCAGCACTCCTTAAGCTAGGTTATTCTTTCCATAACCTTGGCGATAAGAGTTCCGCTAAAACACTTCTCCAGATGGTCATAAAGAAGTTCCCTAACTCTACTGAGGCAACAAGCGCGAAGGACTTCCTTAACAAGAACAAATAAAGATGCCTTCTCTCTACTAAGAACGGCTCTCCTTTAAAAACAATGAAAACAAAAGTATCTATCATAAAGTGTCATAGCTATGATGAGGCGGAAGTAACCGGTTCTGTAAGTAAAGCAATTGAGCTTATCGGCGGGATAAGTAACTTTATAAAACCGTCTTCAACCGTACTGGTAAAACCCAACCTGCTTGCCACAAAGAGCAGGGACTCACGGGTTACAACAGACCCGGCTGTAGTGGGTGCCGTTCTAGGCTTAATTAAAGACCACGGTGCGACACCTGTCGTAGGCGACAGCCCAGGGATAGGAAGCGCCGAAGCAGCGGCCACCAAATCAGGCATAATGGATGAGGTGAAGAAACATTCCGCAAAGTTTGTTGAGCTCTCGACACCTATCAACATAGCAAACTCAAAGGGAAAGAGATTCAAAAAGTTTGTTATCGCCGAAGAGGCCCTTGAGGCAGACTTTATTATAAACGTGCCAAAGCTGAAGACACACGCACAAATGTTCCTAACCATGGGCATAAAAAATATCTTCGGCTGTATACCTGGAAAAAGGAAAGCGCAGTGGCACTTCAGCGCAGGCATTGATACATCAGCATTCGCTGACATGCTCATTGACCTAGCACTTTTGATGAAACCTGCCCTTACCGTAATGGACGCTGTAATAAGCATGGAGGGAAACGGCCCGGCAAGCGGCGACGCAAAAGAAACAGGACTTATAATGGCGTCCGAAAGCCCCTTCTCCATTGATGTCGTTGGATGCAAGGTACTGGGTATTCATCCGAAAGATTTGCCCGTTATAAAACGAGCTTTAAAAGCCGGGATAGAAGAGTCAAAGGAAGATAACATTGAGGTCGTGGGTGAACGGATAGAGGACGTAAAGATATCGGACTTCAAATTCCCTCCTCTTGTAAGCCCTAACTTTGCGGACAAGCTACCCGCTCCTATATCAAAGCTGCTCAGGAACACACTTACATCACGACCATCCATCGACACCGGAAAATGCATGCTCTGTAATGTTTGTGTCGCAGCCTGCCCGACCGAGACTATAACCATAGAGAACCAATCCAAAATAGTCATTGACTATGACGGGTGTATCCGATGTTTTTGTTGCCAGGAGATGTGTCCACACAGAGCGATCGATATCACTGAAGGACTCCTAAAGAGAATAATACCCGGACTTTAATCTCACACCACAAATCATATGGTAAACAGAAGAGGAAATATTCTAGAGCGCTGCTCAATAAATGTTCTCAAGCATTCAAAGAAGTTCTTTATCGTTCTTGCCATAATAGCGTTAATTCTAATAGCTCTTTCACAGATAAAGATTGATGTATCAAGCACCGCTAATGATATTCGTGCAACAGTCCAAGAGAACTTAAACGGCAAGGTCTCCTTTGACAAAGCATACATTAGAGTCCTCCCCAGCCTGCAAATCACACTCATTAACTTCAAGCTCGTCAATGATACAGAAGAGATCATTCGCTCTGAGAAGATCACAGCCAACGTTGCTGCGTTACCTCTTTTGAAAGATATCATAATCGTCAGGAAGCTTAACATCGGCAAAGGGAAGATCCTTGCGCGAAGAGAAGCAGATGGCTCTATTAACCTTAAGAAAATAAGAAAAAGAAAGATCCTGGACATTAGAGTTAGTGGCGTAGTCCTCAATGATAATATCATCGACGTAGAAGATAACTCTACTACCCCTACTCGCAACTATAGAGTGACTGACACCGACGCATTCTTTAAGAAAAGAGGTGACGGATTTGTATACTCATTGGCTGCAGTAGTCGAACCGGGAACAAAGATAGCACTGTCAGGTAAAGCAAAAAGAAGTGGTAACCTCTGGAGCCTCGCAGGCTCAATTTCATTTGATCAACTGGATGCGACAAGGGTACTTCCCTACTTAAGCAGTGATAATAAGCGCAGCACCAACATAAGTGGAATGTTCTCACTTGATGCCGCGTACAACTATCATGGTCTTTCCCCGTTCGACGAACTTTGGCTATCGTCAAACGGATTTGGTGGCACCGGGGTTTTAAAGGGCGTGGCCACCGCAAAAGATACAGCTCTTGATTTTCCAGAACTGCTAAGTGTGCCAATACTGTCGAAATCAAGCAGCTCAGAGGTTGAGCTTAGTTGGGAAAAAGGAAACTATACTATGTTCTTCAATAACTTCGCATTCGACATTGAAGAATATAGAGTAAACGGCTCTGCTCGATACACAAAATCAAGTACTAAAGAAAGCAGCTTTAGTGTCAACCTAAGTAGCTCTCCTATCAATGTTGCTTACTTAAAAGATGTCCTGCCTCTTAAAGGTATCCCTGAGAGGATAAGAACAATCACTAAAAATGCTGACAAAATCACCGGGC
>DAOVXI010000125.1 GCA_030636245.1 Deltaproteobacteria bacterium | reverse complement strand
ATGGTGAGTGATTGGGGTAAGAAGATAACAACGGCCGGACCAAGTATGCCTGTTGAGTTGATCGGACTTTCCGGCGTGCCGGACTCGGGCGATATCTTTAGTGTTGTAAAGGACGAGGCAACTGCCCGGCAAATAGCAGGCATGCGTCAGAAAAAGATAGTGGAGCAGGAAAGAGGTAAGCACGCTAAGGTCAGCCTTGACGACCTCTTTGATCAGATAAGCCAGGGTGACGTTAAAGAGCTAAATGTTGTTGTGAAGGGCGACGTGCACGGTTCGATCGAGGCCGTAAAGGAAGCTCTGTTAAAGCTCTCAACCCCGGAGGTTGGTGTCAAGGTGATACACAGCGCTGCCGGAGGTATAACCGAGGGTGATGTTATGCTCGCCTCCGCCTCTAACGCAATAGTCGTAGGTTTTAACGTGAGGCCGGAGTCAAAGGCTACCAAGATAGCAGAGGTTGAGTCGGTAGACGTAAGGCTTTATAACGTTATTTATAACGTAGTTGATGATATAAAGAAGGCGATGGAAGGTCTGCTTGAGCCGATCATAAGGGAAGAAGAGCTTGGCAGGGCCGAGATAAGAGAGGTCTTCAGGGTTACAAAGGTAGGGAATATCGCCGGTTGTTATGTTACCGATGGCAAGATAGTAAGGAACGCCAAGGTCAGACTTGTTAGAGATAACGTTGTTCTTTACGAGGGTGATATCTCTTCACTCAAGAGATTTAAGGAAGATGCCAAGGAAGTTGCCGCGGGTTATGAGTGCGGCATAGGCATCGAGGGTTATAATGATATTAAGGTCGGCGATTTCATCGAGGCATATGTCCTTAAAGAGGAAGCCGCGAAGCTTTCATAGGATATGGTAGTAGGTGTATGTCGGCTTGAGCTTTTGATATATGATTGCCAGTCGCTTAAGAGTAAGCGTCAGGTCTTAAGAAAATTTAAGGACAACATAAGTAACCGCTTTAATGTATCGATCGCAGAGGTTGGAGCCCAGGACCTTTGGCAAAGATCTGTCATAGGGATAGCGGTGGCAGGTAGTGACAAAAAGATCGTGAACGCCATGCTAAATAAGGTCATGGATTATTCAGCGAATATCTCGGCCTTTGAGATAATAGACGAAACAATAGAACTTATAAATTACTGATAGGAACAAGCGGCCTTCGAGGCCTTTTTTTATTATGCAATACAGTAGAGTAGATAGAGTTGCCGATCTTATAAGGCAAGAGGTCGCAACGATCATCCTAAGGGGTGAGCTTAAGGATCCCAGGATTGGTCTGGTTACAATTACAGGGGTTAAGCTTAGCAAGGACCTTAAGAACGCAAAGGTATTTTTCAGCATGTTAGCTGAAAAGGATGAGATAGAAAAGAGTCTTCAAGGGCTTAACAGCGCCTGCGGTTTCATAAGGCGTGAGCTTGCAAAGAAATTAACTCTAAAGAACATACCGACTGTCTCTTTTATGTATGACGACTCGCTTGAGTACTCAAGCCACATAGAAGAGGTCTTGAAGGACATTGACACGGATGAGAATGAAGGGCTGGAATGAGTATATTTGACGAAGCAATAGAGGTGGCAAAGAACGGTAAGCGGTTCATCGTGATAACCCATGTTAATCCCGAGGGTGATGCGCTTGGTTCGATGCTTGGGCTTACGCTGGCCTTAAGGGACGCAGGCAAAGAGGTCTTCGCCTTTACGGAAGAAGGCGCCCCTGAGCCATACGGGTTTCTTCCAGGCATGGATACGGCCGTTCATACGCTTAAGGATATAGATAACATAGACGCTACATTCGCAACCGACTGCGGCCAGCTTTCAAGGCTTGGCGAGGAGTATGAGAACTTTGAAGGCAAGGGCACAATAGTGAACCTTGACCATCATAAGACAAATGATAACTTCGGCGATATAAATATAGTCCACGCACACGCAAGTGCCGCCGGAGAGGTTGTCTATGATTTTCTTAGAGCAGGCGGTTTTGAGATATCAAAGGATGTTGCAACCAACCTTTATGTTGCGATACACACGGACACGGGTTCCTTCCGCTATAGCTCTTCAACGGCAGAGGCTTTCAGAAAGGCCGGAGAGCTGGTGGAGCTCGGTGCCGATCCGAGAGAGATATCAATGAGGGTTTATGAGAGTTATCCCGCGGTCAGGTTTGAGCTCATGGGCCTTGTGCTTCAAACCCTTAAGATGCACGTTGACGGACGAGTCGCTTCACTTGTCTTGACAGACGAGATGCTTCGCACAACAGGGGCCAAGAAAGAGCTTGCCGACGGCTTCGTAAACTTCGCACGCGCCATAAAGGGTGTTGATGTCGGGATATTGATCAGGGAAGCCGGAGACGGAATATGCAAGGCGAGTCTACGCAGCAAAAAAGAAGTAGATGTCGCGAGTGTTGCCGAGAGCTTTGGAGGTGGAGGGCATACGAATGCCGCCGGAGCGGCCCTGAAGGGTGGAATAACTGAAGTAAGAGATATAATCCTTGAAGCTGTTGGTAAGGAGCTTAACTCATAATGGTCCCGGACGGTGTGATCGTAATAGATAAGCCAAAGGGCTTTACCTCGCATGATATAGTTTCGAGGGTAAAGAGAACATTAGGCGCAAAGAAGGTAGGTCACCTCGGCACCCTTGATCCGATGGCAACAGGCGTACTGCCGCTTGTCATAAATAAAGCCACAAAATCAGCCTCCGTGCTTGGTGTAGGCGGAAAA
Source organism: Deltaproteobacteria bacterium (assembly GCA_030636245.1). Classification (GTDB taxonomy): domain Bacteria; phylum Desulfobacterota; class GWC2-55-46; order GWC2-55-46; family DRQE01; genus DAOVXI01. The sequence goes on along the minus strand of DAOVXI010000125.1, from coordinate 2,440 downwards.
GAGTATGAGGTTACGATGGAACTCGGCTCGGTTACGGATACCTATGACGCAGAAGGTAAGGTTATAGAGAACAAAGGATATGACGGCATTAGTGAAGATGATGTAGTGGACGTGTTAAAAGGTTTTCTTGGTAAAAGCGAGCAGGTACCACCGATGTACTCTGCTGTTAAAAAAGGCGGTGTGCCTCTTTATAAGCTCGCGAGGAAAGGCGTTACCATAGAGCGTGAGCCAAAGACCATTGAGATCTTCTCAATGGATATAACCAAGGTCGATATACCTACGGTCGAGTTTACCGTGAGTTGTTCAGGCGGTACGTATGTCAGGAGCATTTGTTATGACGCAGGTGAGAAGCTTGGCTCAGGCGCGTACCTAAAGGAGTTAAGACGTACAAAGAGCGGTAACTTTTCGATTGATGCTGCTACGGACTCTACGGTTTCCAAGGATGAGCTGATAAAGGCCATAATACCTCTTGAAACACTGATCTCAAAGCGAAATGTAGCGTAAAATGGCTGTTGCAGCGGTATCTTGAGCCTTTTTGTAAGAAAACACTTAACTTGAAGCTTTTAAAGTGCTAATATATTTCTTTAATATTTGATAAAAACAACTAACAAACACAATAAAAAACAAGAAAGAGAAGGAGGTAGAAGAGAATATGCTTACTCCTGAGAGAAAACAGGAAGTAATTGGTAAGTTCAAGACCAATGCCAGCGACACTGGTTCACCGGAGGTGCAGGTCGCATTATTGACTGAAAAGATAAACTATTTGGACACTCATCTTAAGGCTCACAAGGGTGATCATCACTCGAGAAGGGGTCTATTAAAGATGGTCGGAAGAAGAAGAAGACTTTTGGATTATCTTAAGAAGAAGAGCGTTGATCGCTATAAGACACTTATCAGCGAGCTCGGACTTAGACGTTAATATAGCAGTACGGTCAGTCAAACACTACCGACATGGGGTCGGTCTGTGTGTTGCTCTGACTTTTGGTATGCAGGCGAGATAATTTTATTCGAGTTGCAGTACGTAGGCTAAGTTGTACGTAGGCGAAAGGAAAATTAAAATGTTTAAACGTTATGAGTTAGAATTCGGGGGGAAACCTCTGGTTATAGAAACAGGTAAGATGGCAAAACAGGCCCATGGCGCCTGTACACTTACTTATGGTGATACGGTCGTGTTGGTTACGGCATGCAGAGGCAAGGACGCGGTCGTAGGCGCGGACTTTATGCCTCTTACGGTTAACTACTCAGAGATGAACTATGCCGCCGGTAAAATACCGGGTGGTTTTTTTAAGAGAGAAGGTCGTCCGAGTGAGAAAGAAGTTCTTGGCTCACGCCTTATAGACAGACCTCTTCGTCCCATGTTCCCCGAGGGTTACAGGGTCGAGACACAGATAATAGCAACGGTTATGAGCATTGACAGTGAGCATGACCCTGAGGTTATCGCTATGTTAGGAGCCTCATTTGCTCTCTCCATATCAGACATACCCTTCAATGGTCCGATAGCTTGTGTCAGGGTCGGAAAGATCGACGGTAAGCTTATTTGTAATCCAAGCCTTGAGGAGCAAAAAGCAGGCGATATAGACCTTCTTGTCGCCGGAGCGAACACAGGGATTACAATGGTCGAGGGCGGGGCGAACTATGCCTCAGAGGATGAACTTGTTGAAGCCATTAACTTTGCTCAGGAATCAATGAAGGGTGTATTGCAGCTTCAGGTAGATGCAGCCAAAGAGTTAGGCAAAACAAAGCTCAATGTAATCCCGCCTGAGCAGGACAACGCGCTCGTCGAAAAGGTTAGTGTGGTTGCCGTAGCTAAGATAAAAGAAGCTCTTCAGATAAAAGAAAAGCTTGAGAGATACAGCCGCATGGATGAGGTTAAGAAAGAAGTCCTTGAGGCATTAAGCACAGACTCAGAGCTTGAGGGCAGAGAAAAAGAGATCAAGACGGTCATAGGTGACCTTAAGTCTGAGATAATGAGAGAGACTATCCTAAGCGAAAATGTCCGTGTTGACGGTAGAGATAATAAAACAGTCAGGGGTATTGACTGTGAGGTTTCAACTTTACCTAGAACTCACGGTTCGGCTCTCTTTACGCGTGGCGAGACTCAGTCTATATGTATCGCAACACTTGGAACCGCCGATGACGAGCAGAGGATCGACGCTCTTACCGGATGGGAGTATAAGAGGTTCATGCTTCACTATAACTTCCCTCCGTTCTGTGTCGGTGAGGCACGTTTTTTAAGAGGTCCGGGTAGACGTGAGATAGGTCACGGCGCTCTTGCGGAAAGAGCTGTTAGAAGGGCGCTCGATTTTGAAGGCAGTGACTTCCCTTACACCGTAAGGATCGTCTCCGATATACTTGAGAGCAACGGCTCAAGCTCCATGGCAACTGTTTGCGGCGCTTCACTTGCTCTAATGGATGCCGGTGTGCCGATCAAGAGTCATGT
>DAOVXI010000053.1 GCA_030636245.1 Deltaproteobacteria bacterium | reverse complement strand
TTTTACTCCTTTTTTTGTATCAAAGTTTATGCGCTCAGCGTGACCGATATCGACAGGCACACGCACGGCGGTTGCCGTAATTTTAATTGAACTGTCACCAAGTATCTTTCTGGTCTCGTTTATCATCTTTATCTCTTCCTTGGTATAATCATTGTCGCTAAATACATCTATCTGAGGCAGACAATTAAAGGCGATCTGACGCGGAAAGACCTCCACCGAGGGGCTCTGCATATTGAAGAGCGAGGTTACCTGGCTGGTCAGCTCATCCATGGCATCCCTGCCCGCACCCGAGACCGACTGATAGGTTGATACGACAACCCTTTTTATCCCGTAACGATCATGGATGGGCTTTAGAGCCACGACCATCTGAATGGTCGAACAGTTCGGGTTGGCGATTATATTTTTCTTAACATACCTGGCAACATCATCAGGGTTCACCTCCGGAACAACAAGAGGTACATCAGGGTCCATCCTGAAAAAAGAGGTATTGTCCACGACAACGCACCCTGCCTTCGCGGCCTTTGGAGCGAACTCCTTGGAGACACTCGCGCCAGGTGAAAAGAGCCCGAGATCAATGCCTTTAAAATCAGCCTTGTCGAGTCGCTCGACCTTATACTCTTCACCGTTGAACTCTAAGGTATCTCCCTCACTCCTCTCTGATGCGAGAAGTTTCAAATCTCCGACAGGGAACTTCCTTTCCTCCAATATTCTGAGTATCTCTTTTCCCACAACGCCTGTGGCTCCGGCAATGGCTATATTATAACTACTCTTACTCACGTCTACGCACCTCTCCTTCATGAAGTTTAAATATAAAAAGCCTTGCGGCAACTTTGCTTGCTTGATTGTTTACTTTGAGAGGGTCTTGCTTGTATCCGAATCTTCTTCAAGCTCACCCTTGCTTGATGAAGAAACACGAGAAAGTTTTTCGCCAAAACGATCTGCTTTCTTCTGCGCATCCTCGTACTTGCTTCTTGTGTTGGTTATATGTTTACCCAAAACATCAAAGTCCGAGGTAAACTTATCATAGTCGTTGGAAAGACCTTCAAGGTGCGAAAGTATCTCTTTTGCCTGTTTGCTTATCTCTAACCCTCTAAGTCCCAATAGTATGGTCTGAAGGTAAGCATAAAAGCTGTTCGGTGAGACCGGAACAACCCTCTTTGAGAAGGCATAGGTTGATATCTGACTTTCATCGCCAAACTCTTCGTCTTTTATAATGGTCTCGTAATAAACGTTCTCGGCCGGTATATACATAAGGGCAAAGTTAAATGTGCCCTCATCTGGAAGTATATAGTTATCGGCTATCTCGTCTATCCGTGTCTTAACATCCTTTATGAACTTTCTCTTTGCCGCCTTTTTCTCTGTGCTATCGTGTGCTCCAACTATGCGCCTAAAATTCTCCAACGGGAACTTCGAGTCGACCGGAACGATACCTTCGCTAAGCTTAATGATGGCATCGACCCTTGTTCCGCTCTTGAATGTATGTTGAAGCGAAAAGTTGGCCCTGGGCAGTATCTGCTCCAGCAGGTCGCCGAGGAAGAACTCTCCCAGCTCCCCTCTAAGTTTCGGGGCACGCAGTATCTCCTGGAGACTCGCTATGTCTTTACCAACACTAAAGAGCTGCTCTGTTGCCTTGCCAAGCTCACCGAGCTTCTTACTTACATCCCCAACGACCTTGGCGGCATTGTCCATGCGCTCGTTTATCTGGCCCGTGGATGTCTGGAACTGATTTGTTATACCGCCGAGCTGTTTATTTACCTGCTCGGTAATACGGCCGAGTTGCTCGTTTACCTGTGTTGAGGTTTGAGAGAACTGCTGACCGACAAGGCCCATGTTCCTTGTAATGGATTCATTAAGCTCATGGCGTAAGCTCTCGGCCTCCTTCTGCGCGAACTCCATGGCCCGCACGTTGCCGTCGTTCTTACCCTTAAGGCTTACCACCAGCCATATAACAGCCAGTATTAAAAAACCAAGTAATACGATTATGGCAACGCTCAGCTCCATCGTATAATTTAAACAGCGCTCCTTACTTCGTCCCTCACGTCATCGTCTTTGAGGTTATCGTGCGCTCCGCTCTTGTGCCTGTTCATGAACTCCTTTGACTGATGCACAAAAGCCTCAAGCCTGGTCTTGGCGTTTGTATCCTCAATGCCCTCAAAGACCATATTCAGGTAAGGGATATTATCGTTCTCTTCTCTTACCTTCTTAAGCAGAGCATTAACAATGGTTCCCGGCATACATGTAAATGGCATGACGTTTATTATTCCGTGCGCTCCTTCGCTTATGTAGTCTATGACCTTGCCGACACTCAGAACGGTCTCGCCCTCAAATGAATCATCAATATACGGAGCGGCATTCTTAATGACACTCTTGGTCCTTGGCTCATGACCGGCACGAAGGATATCGCTGAAGATATTCTCCATCCTGCGCTCATAGTGCCGCTGGAACACCTCTTGGAGCACGGTAGTAGCGTACACGCCAAACTTGCCTCTCTTTTTATGCTTTCTCTTGGCCACAAAGTTCGTGTAATAGATCCACTCCGAGATGGGTGGTATGCGTACCTCTGCGCCAAGTGCCTCGAGTTGACGCACTATGTCATCATTACTAAAGCGGTTGCTCCTAACGTATATCTCGCCGACCAAACCAACGACAGGCTTAGTCCCGGCAGGATAACGGTCTATCTTACCGAAAGCTTTGTTTGCCCTCTTAAGAGCTCCGTCAGGGAACTTCTTCGCCTTTATCTCTTCACATACCCAATCAACAGCCTCCCAATAAACCTTCTCGGTCTCTCCGGGGTTCTTCTCATAGGGGCGTATCTCACGAAGCACCTTCTCAAGCAAGTCTATCGCGACAAGACCCCACCAACCCAGCTTAGCGAAGTTGCCTTCGACCACTCCAAGTTCTTTATAGAACTCATCGTCCTGATCCGGCGCATAGACCGGAACGTTCTCAAAGCCAAGCTCATCAAGTACCATCCTGTGATACCTGTTGTACTGACCGAAACGGCCGGGGCCATTACCGGAAGGCATAAAGAACGCGCTACGGTCAGGATCAAAATCAGGCTGATTAACGATCTTGACCATATCCCCTGTAGTTAGGATAGAGGGGTAACACTCTCTTCCGGAGGTGTATTGACGGCCAAGCTTAAGCGTCTCGTCATCACACATCGGGATAACCTCGGCATCAATGCCGCAGGCCTGGAACGCAGCGGCAAGCCCATACGCACCATCGCTCATATTAGGAATAAAGAGTGTTTTCTTGATATCTGTCCTGTTGAGCGGAGCATCCTTCTCTGTTACATCGCGCTGCCACGCACCCATGCCGCGAGCTCTTACGTTCCTTAAACTATCAAGGAATGCCTCACACCTTGTAATGGCGCCGGCGTCAGCCGAGTGCTCGTCTATCTCAAGCTGAAGGAACGGCTTACCGCCCGAGGCTTCACGGTAGAAATGGGTTATGTATGAATCCGGCCCACAGCCAAAGTTCGTTATATAAATACTAAAGAGCCTCGGATCGTCCTTTATGGCCTTTGCTGTTGCAAGTATCCTCTGTCCGCTCTTCCAGTACATATCTTCCGCCATGATATCATCAATGTAATCCTCCACCGGGAGCATATCAAATGGCATCGTCATGACATTCATCTCTTTTAATTTAGTGGGCAGGTCGAGATTAAGACCAGGATCAGCCGTATTGTAGGAGCGGCCGGTCAGGACCAAGACCGTGGCATCTTCCGGTATCTTTGCAAGAGCACTTTGCCCACGCTCAAGAAGAGCTTTCTTGAAGACACCCTGCGCCGTAAAGGCCTTGCCAAGAGCAGAATTGACCTCGTCCTTCATCACACCGAGAGGTCCGCAGAGATCATAAAAATCTTTACGTATGGCATCAGGGCTCTGGTTGAAGTGAATGACCGTCTGGAGCATCTCAACACCCTCGGCATCAAAGTCGTAGGCCGAGTTAAGCAGATACGGGAAGCTCTGCACATAAGGGCAGAGGACCGTATTTCTGTGATGCTTTTTCGCCGGAGGCATATTAACTATGCTCGGCGTAAATATCGTTTTAATTCCCTTATCGATAAGCTCTTTGACATGACCATGCGCCACCTTTACGGGAAAGCACGTCTCGGTAACAATCTTTTCAACGCCACCCTTTATTATGTCGGTGTTGGTAGCACTTGATAGCTCAACCTTGAAACCAAGGGTATTAAAGAAGGCCTTAAAGAACGGATAAAGCTCATACATCATAAGCGTCCTGGGAATACCTATAACACGCGCGTCATCCGGCAACTTGGGACCCCTAAAGGAGGTAAGGAGCATCTTCTCCCTTTCATTGAAGAGGTTAGGGATACCGTTGTCCTCGCCCGTTCTCTTAACATCATACTTCTCGCACCTGCCGCCGTAGTATAGAGGATCCTCGCCCTCCATCTCGACCTTTCTAACCTCGCAGATGTTGGAACAATCCCTGCACTCAAAGCTCTCGAGTGTGTAATTACGCTTACTCAGGTCAAAACCCTTGAAGGATGTCTCCTCATCAGCGCCCATCTCCTCCATGGCCAAAATGGCGCAACCGATGGCTCCGGTCACATCATGATGCTCGGGAACGTGTATCTTCTTGCCCGTTACCTTCTCAAAGGCAGAGACAACAGCCAGGTTAGCGGCGGTGCCGCCCTGGAAGAATATCTTATTACCTATACGACGGTCTCCAACGACCCTGTTCAGGTAGTTATGAACAATGGAGTAGGCAAGTCCTGCTACAAGCCCGCCTTTGTCAACACCCTTTTGCTGGTGATGGACCATGTCTGTCTCAATAAAGACCGTACACCTGTCTCCCATGGGGGGCGGTGTCGCGCAGTCAAGGGCGAGCTCACTAAAGTCACCCTTAATGCTGATGCCGAGCCTCTCGGCCTGCTCCTCAAGGAAGCTTCCCGTACCGGCGGCACAGACCTTGTTCATCTCAAAATCAACGACAACGCCTTCGCTAAGAGCAATGTACTTGGAGTCCTGACCGCCTATCTCAAATATTGTATCAACATCATTATCAATTGCCGCAGCGGCCTTTGCCTGAGCCGTTATCTCATTACGGATCACATCACCGCCGACAAAGTCGCCGATAAGGTAGCGCCCTGAGCCTGTGGCTCCTACACCAAGCACGTTTACCGCGTCCGAACACTCGTCCCCTACTTCCTGGAGGCCTTGACGTACAGCCTCAAGCGGACGGCCTGCTGTTGGAAGATAACGCTTGCTGACAATATTCTGATCCTTATCTATGAGCACCACATTTGTGCTTGTTGAACCGATATCAAGGCCCATATAAACATCAACTTTATTATCTTTGTCCAAGGAATATCCCGTGGAGCTTTTTCTCTGGGACGGATGACCCTCCGGCCTGTGCAGTGCCTCAAGGGATTTCTCCTGCTTACGTCCAGAGCCTATGAACTTTTTGAGCTCATCTGTACCCTTGAACTTGCCGACACCTTTCTTTCTTTCATCCGCGTATATGGCCGCGCCTATCGCGCCGGTAAAGGCGTACATCTCCGGAACTATAAACTCGTCATCCTTTAGCTCAAGGACTTCCTGAAAGGCTTTTCTGACACCCTGGTTAGCGGCAACACCTCCCTGAAATATGACAGGAGCCTTAAAATCTTTGCCTTTGCCTATAGTGGATTTAAAGTTCCTCGCGACCGCGTAACAAAGCCCCGCGACTATATCATAGTCGGGTGTTGCGGCTTGCTGAAGATGGATCATATCGCTTTTAGCGAAAACAGAGCATCTTCCCGCGATCCTTGGCGGGTTCTTGCTCTTTAATGAAAGCTCACCGAACTCTTCTATGGTAAGTCCCATCCGTGTTCCCTGCTGATCCAAGAAGCTGCCCGTACCAGCGGCACAGACGCTGTTCATCTGAAAATCTTCGATACGCGTACTGCCGTCATCCTCATGGGCCATGAGTATGAGCTTTGCGTCCTGACCGCCCATTTCAATAACGGTCTTAGCCTCCGGATAGAGCTGCTCGACCGCGCGGGCCTGGGAGATAACCTCATTGGTAAAGGTTGCTCCTATAAGGGGAGCGATAAGTTTTCCTCCCGAGCCTGTAACCGAAACAAGCTTTATGGAGTCCTTTCCATAGCGTGAGATCACATCATCGAGGATATCTTTCGTTATCTCAAGCGGAGCCCCTTGGGTTCTCGTATAGTGGCTTTCGAGGACACTATAGTTTTCATCCATTACTACCGTGTCGGCACTGACGCTGCCGATATCAATCCCTACAATAACAGTTTTGTTATCTTTCATCTCTCCTCCAAAAAAGAACTTTTATTACTGGATTGAATACCAAGGGGGCAATTTCTTAATAGATATAACTACTATTCTCCAGACCTTATATTATCTGAAATTTCAGAGCCATTGTCAATAGCGCTAAAGCCCTACATAATAGCGGTTATTATAGACAAAAAAAGCCTGCCGGGATCCGGCAGGCATCTGCTAAGCTTTTACGGATTAATTACAGACTAAAGTCCCTTTAGGTACTCAACGAGGCAATCAGCCTCCTCATCCGTAAAGTTGTACTTGGGCATAGGGGTTACGAACTTCTTATACTTTTTTGCCTTTTTACTGCGTCCGTTAAGAAAAGTTTCTTTTATCAACTCCGCATCCGATCTTATAAACTCTGTACCGCTAAGGGCCGGAGCCATTGAGGTACCCACTCCTGCCTTACCGTGACACATAGAACACTTCTTTGTGAATGTCCTCTCCATATCACACTCTGCCCGTGCCTGCACGCTAAAGACCATGACAAACACTAATACCGCACCAACAATAAATAGTCTCATCTTGTTCTCCATTTTTTAACTCTAATACAAGAGGTATGACCATCAGCAGAGTCGTGAGAGACGAAATATAAAAAGGCTCGGCCAGATGGCCGAGCCTTTTTACTATATAACAACGGAAACTTAGAGGCCCTTTAGATAATCAACAAGAGCATCTGCGTCGGCATCCGAAAGCTGAAACTTCGGCATACCTATGGAAAAGTTGGAATACTTTTTATCGCCACCCTGACGACCTTCCAGGATCACGCTCTTAACGGCAGCAGCATCACCCTTAATGAAGTCTGATCCTTTGAGTGCAGGGGCCATTGCGCCACCTCCACCGTCTTTACCGTGACACATTGCACATTTACCTGCATATGTTCCGGCTGCATCAGCGAAAGCCTGTCCTGAGAAGACAAGACCAGCTACGAGCATTGCCATAATAATTAAAGTTCGCATCTTTGATTCTCCTTTCAAAGTTAATTTATCAAAATGATAACTACAAACATCTAATGTGTCAAGAACTTTATTATAGCATATTCAAGCTCATCTTGTAACTACTTTAAAGTAATAATAAAATTCAACTAGGCAAGAATATCTATATTTAAGCACTTTAAGCTACTTCTTAGGTTCATGGCTAACATGAGCCGTAACATGTTGATTTTACTAGCTTTTAAAAGTATAACTTCTGTAATGAAGCCGTAACCCTTCAATTAATAAGCTTTTTTCTTACACCTATAAATTGACTCTTTTTATGACATTTGAAGTAATAAATTTTCAGAAATATGACTTAAATCATTTATACATCTTTGATAAGTGTTGTAAACTCTGTTATAATTCAAGAAAAATTTTGGAGGTAAAGATAAATGAAGGAAAAGATCGAAGAAGCACTAAATAGTATCAGGCCCGCACTTCAGGCTGACGGCGGTGATGTAGAGCTGGTGGATTTCGACGAAGAGAATGGGATTGTACGAGTACAGCTTCAGGGAGCATGCGCCGGATGCCCAAGCTCTGAGATAACGCTTGCAATGGGCATTGAAAAGGCCATCAAGGAAGCAGTGCCGGAAGTAAAACAAGTTCTATCTGTCTAAATAAACCGTTACTAAATATTAAAAAACAAGGACCTTAAGATCCTTCACAAAAGGATACGCTTGTCTTATTTAATAACAGAAGACTGTACAGCCTGCGGGCTTTGTCTGCCGGAGTGCCCCGAAGGTGCTATCAGCGAAGGAGATATCTATATCATAGATCCCAAGCTCTGCACCGAATGCAACGCATGCGCAGAGGTTTGTCCAACGGATGCCTGCATACCAAAAATCGAGTAATGCGCCACAGCAATGCTCAAAGGATAAATACGGAAGGAGTACACCTACAACATGAGTAAAATTACAGTATGGTTCATAAGATGCGGAATTATATACTTTGTCTTGGCAATGGTCGTCGGCATATTCATGACCGTAACAGGCCCGACCTATCCCTTTAAGCCGGTCCATACCCATTTTAACCTTCTTGGGTGGATGAGCATGATGATCTACGGCGTGGGATACCATATCCTTCCCAGGTTCAGCGGCAACCCGCTCTGGAGCGATAAGATGTCATATGTGCATATTTGGCTCGCAAACATAGGCCTCATCGGTATGGCATGCGGCTGGGTGATACTCAGTAAGGGCGGAAGCTACGGGATCCTTCACGGATTTTCAATGGTAGAGGGCATATCAATACTGCTCTTCGCACTCAATATGTTCCTGACCATAAAGGCCGTGCCTACGCCTGTCAAACCAAAGCCGGCACAATAGAGTTAACAAAACCAGTAAGGAGGATAAAAAATGAGCGATAATACAATAACAAAAGAGATGAGCATCGGAGATGTTCTTGAGAAGTACCCATCAACCGAGAAGGTATTCCTAAAGTTCTTCGGGAACGGATGTTTTACCTGTCCGGGAGCAAAGACCGAGGACATTGCCTTTGGCTCTACAATGCATAACGTTGATCCTGATGATGTAATACGTGAGCTCAACGAAGCGGCAAACGAATAACAGGTAATAGTAAAATGAGCATAGACAAAAATAAGACCGTTAACGATACAATAAAGGAACATCCCCAAACCATCGGGGTCTTCACGCAGTTCAACATAGACTCATGCTGCGGAGGGGCCGTAAGTATCGAAGAGGCGGCCGAGAGAGACTCTGCGCCTCTTGATGAACTTCTAGAGGCGCTTATTGAGGCCGCAAAATAATTAACCATCTAATTTAGGAGGCACCGTACCGTGTCAGCAGATAACTCAATAACACAGGCCAAGGTCCTGGAAGCGCTCGGAAAGGTCATGGACCCTGAGCTTAATAAAGACCTGGTT
>DAOVXI010000103.1 GCA_030636245.1 Deltaproteobacteria bacterium | reverse complement strand
GGGTGAGTTCCTAAGGGTACTCTCCTCACTTCTCCTCGGCGCAAAGCCCGCACTTCCCGACCACCCTGTTTGCGTTGAATGCAGGAGCAAGGCTAACCCATGTATCATAGAGGAAGGCGGTTGGTGCCTGGGGCCTGTTACAAGAGCTGGCTGTGACGCGATATGTCCGAGCTACGGAGAGTCCTGTGCCGGATGCAGGGGGCTACTTCCCGAAGGAAGCGTAGAGGAACTAACAGAGATACTAATGGAGAACGGCTATACAAAGAAGCAGGTAAACAGTAAGCTCGAGCTATACAACTTGCTTCAGGGTATAAAAAAATAGGAGGATATGTGTCACACGATATACACATTAATTTTCCGCACATAACAAGGGTCGAGGGTCACGGCAACATCGTCTTGAATGTTAAGAAGGGGCGTATCGAGGATTTAAGATTAGAGATAGTCGAGTCTCCGAGGTTCTTCGAGGTCATGCTAAAGGGCAGGCCCATACTTGAGGCGACCTCCATAACCTCCAGGATCTGCGGCATCTGCGCCATAAGCCACACCACCGCCTCCATAAAGGCATGCGAAGGGGTGCTTGAGATAACCCCCCCGCCGGAGGTAGTGGCACTTAGAAAAGTTCTAATGAACGCGGAGATACTCCAAAGCCATATCCTTCATGTCTGCTTTCTCGTACTGCCGGACTTCTTTGGTGTCGGCTCGGTGATACCTCTTGCTGAAAAAGACCCCGAGACGGTCAAGTGCGCTTTAAGGCTTAAATCAGCCGCCAATGAAGTTTCACGTATACTCGTCGGCCGCCACGTGCATCCGGTTGGGATGACGGTGGGAGGCTTTAAAAGATGGCCATCCAAGAAAGCCTTTGAAGAGGTGAAGAAGGTACTCGAAGGAACGCTTAAGGATATGGAGAGTATAGTAAATGTTTTTTCAACTCTTAAAAACCCGGAGTTTGAGCGAGAGACAAGGTACGTTTCCCTTACCGCCGAGAGGGAATACGCGATCTATGACGGCACTCTCCTCTCAAGCGACGGCGAAAGACACGATACAGACGACTACAAAGAACTTATAACAGAGGAGGTCGTTGAGTACTCAACAGCAAAGCACGCAAAAAAGGGTGATGAATGCCTTATGGTCGGGGCTCTGGCAAGACTCAACAATAACTTTGAACTTATAAGCAGGGAAGCAAAGGAGAGCGCTGAGAAGCTCAAGCTTACGGTTCCATCAATCATGCCGTACATGAACAACAGCGCTCAGCTTGTTGAGTGCGTGCACACGATACACGACTCCCTTCGGCTCATCGACGAACTCATGAATTCAAAGGGGAAAGATCTGAAAACAAAAAGCCATAAACCAAAGGCCGGTCGAGGGGTCGGTGTAGTGGAGGCTCCAAGGGGAACCCTCTATCACGAGTACGAAACGGATAAGGAGGGGCTTATAACCTCGGTCAACTGCATCATACCCACGGCACAGAACCTCGCTAACATTGAAAAGGACATAGAGGCAATGGTCCCGCTCTTACTGGATAAACCGAAGGAAGAGATAGGCAGGAGTCTTGAGATGTTAGTCAGGGCCTATGACCCCTGCATCTCCTGTTCAACGCATTTTCTGAAGGTGGACTTTGTCGAGTAACGAGATAACACTTACGGTTATAGGTCTCGGAAGTCCTCTTATGGGGGATGATGGCGTTGGGCTTGAGGTTGCCCACAGACTCAAGCACGAAGAGTTGCCTGGCTCAGTAGAGGTCTTGTCGGCCGGGACACCAGGCATTGATCTTATAGACATGATAACGAACCGGGAGAGGGTTATAATTGTTGACGCGGTGAAGATCAATGAGATGAACCCGAGCTATGGCCGGGCAGTTGACGAGAGTAGTAAAGACTTTGTGTTCATAGAACCCGAGAGTATACGGAAAAAAGAGATCGACGCTTCTGTTCACGAGATGGGGCTTGATACAACGTTGATATTAATGAGAACGCTCAAGATGGATTTAAGTAACGTTACCATTATAGGTATACCGATAAGAAGCGCGGAGCAGGTGCGAGGGCTTTCAAAGGAAGCGGAAAAAAAGGCAAACAAGGTTACGGAACACATACTCACCTTAATCAAGGAGATGAGAAAATGATAGATAGCAAGTGGCTCGGCAAGGTGGAGTTCTTTAAAGACCTGGCGGAAAAAGAAATAAAAGACATCTCGAAGCTCTCTGAAGTGGTAGAGCTTAAGGCCGGTGAGGTTGTCTTTACAGAAGGAGACACGGCCAAGGGGCTTTATGTTCTAAAGAGCGGCAAGGTCTCCATAGAGATGAGTGTAAGCGGTGAGGATAGAATGAGCCTGTACACGGTCACCAAGGAAGGCGAGACCTTCGGCTGGTCGGCCCTGGTAGAGCCCTTTGATATGACGGCTTCGGCAAGGTGCGTTGAGGATTCGGTGCTTGTTGTGGTCAGCGGCGAGAAGCTTCGTGAGTATATCCAAGAGGACTTTCACGCGGGTTACCTGATAATGAAACGCATCGCGCGGATGATGTCGCGCAGGGTGAAGACGACGAGGATACAGCTCCTTCACTCTCACTATGGAGGATAGAGAGTAGTGTGTTATTCCATACCGGGCAAGGTCATAGCGGTTAAAGCGGGACGCGCCATAATAGATTACTTTGGAGAAAAGCGCGAGGCCCATACCGACACTGAAGGCGTAGAGGTAGGTGACTTTGTTCTTGCCCAGGGCGGGGTCGTGGTGGAGACGGTGCCTGACGGTGCTGCAGGTGAGATACTTAGCTCATGGCAGGAGACCTTTGAGCGCCTCAAGGCAAGGGACCTTGAGCTCTCAAATGTAAAACCCCCGAAAGAGGGCGTGAGCGAGGATATCGCCGCCATAATGGAGCGTGTGCTCGAAGGTGAAACCCTTACAAAGGACGAGATGCTTCGAGTTCTCCAAACAGAGAACAGCAGCGATACGCAGCTTGTAACCTTTACCGCGAATTTGATACGTAGTAAGGAGCAGGGAAACTCGGCCTGCGTGCATGGCATAATAGAGTTCTCTAACAACTGCAGCTTGGATTGCGCCTATTGTGGCATAGGGAAGAGCAACATTGATCTTACCCGCTACAGGCTTTCCACTGAAGAAATCATAAAGAGCGCCGAACAAGCAGTCAAAACAAAAGGCTTTAAGGCGCTTGTCTTGCAGAGCGGTGAGGATGCGTACTACACAACTGATAAGCTCAAAGAGATAATCGCCTCTATTAAAAAAAGGGTTAAGGTAATGATCGCTCTAAGTATAGGGGATCGTGGTATCGACGACTACAAGGCTCTTTATGAAGCCGGTGCAAGGGGAGCGCTCATGAGGTTCGAAACCTCCAACGAAGGGCTTTACTCAGCACTTCACTCTTCACCCCTTAAAGAAAGACTTGATACGATAAACGCTCTTAAGGATATGGGTTACCTTGTTATGACAGGTTCCCTCTTCGGGCTTCCAGGTCAGAGTGATGAGGATATTGTTGATGATATGCTGCTGACAAAGGAGATAGCTCCCGAGATGTTCTCAAGTGGCCCCTTCATCCCACATCCTTCTACAGAGCTCGGTAAAAGTGGCATGGAAGCGCTCACGCTTAACAAGGCGCTCAGGATATTGGCGCTTACAAGGCTCATCGACAAAAAAGGCAGCATACTGATAACAACAGCCTTTGAAAAACTTTTCGGAGTTGAGGGTACAAGGCGCGCACTCTTATCCGGCGGAAACTCCATGATGGTAAATCTTACCCCTTACCCATACTCCGCGCTCTACTCCATTTATCCTGGCAAGGGTTCTGCAAGTGAGCTTGGTAAAAGAATAGAGTTTGTGATAACGCTCTTAATGGAGCTTGGGCGTTCTCCATCCGAGATAAGCGTAAGAGGTGCCGAGTGAAGAGACTTTTTTTAGATGAAGCGAAGATAAATCAAACCCTGAGTAAGAGCAAGGACGCTCTGTCCCTGGACTTTGACGGTGTTATAAAAAAAGCCCTTTCGCTTAAGGGACTCTCAACAGAGGAGGCGGCCATACTTCTTGGCCGTAGTGATCCGGAAGAACATGAAAAAATATTCCAAGCCGCAAAGAGTGTTAAGGAAAGCATATACGGAAACCGTCTCGTGCTCTTTGCGCCGCTTTATTTAAACAGCCGCTGCGTAAACGACTGCACATACTGCGGCTTCGGTAAAAGCATCGGTAATGACCTTCGCACACTTAGCAGTGAAGAGATAAAAAATGAAACTGAAGCACTCATAAGAGATGGTCACAAACGTCTCTTGCTCGTTGCGGCCGAAGATCCAAAGAACTTTGACATGGACCGCCTGGAGCGCGCTGTCGATACGGTATACTCCGTAAGCTCAGGCCAGTCAAAGATACGCAGGGTGAACGTAAATATCGCCCCCATGAGCACAGAGGAGTTCAGGCGTTTAAAGACATTCGGCATAGGCACCTACCAGCTCTTCCAGGAAACCTACAATAGAGAAATGTACTCTTCTGTCCACCCTTCGGGACCAAAGCGGGATTATGTATGGAGGCTCCATGCCATGCACCGGGCAATGGAGGGCGGGATCGATGACGTCGGCATAGGCGCCCTCTTCGGCCTCTATGACTATAGCTTCGAGGTGCTCGCCCTCTTGGAGCACACAAAGAGCTTAGAGAAAGAATTCAAGGTCGGGCCTCATACGATCTCAGTACCAAGGATAGAGCAGGCCAAAGGTTCGGAGATGTCGCTCTACCCGCCTTATAAGGTGACCGATAATGAACTTAAGCTTATTGTAAGTATCTTAAGGCTTGCCGTGCCGAGTGCAGGTATAATACTCAGCACAAGGGAGAGGGCCGAGTTAAGGGACGAGCTCTTTCACCTCGGGGTATCCCAGGTCAGTGCTGCTTCAAAAACAACTCCGGGGGGCTACTCTTCAAGTAAAGTGTCCGAAGAAAATAGCGCCCAGTTCATAACGAGCGACAAGCGAAGCACGCTCGAGGTCATAAAGAGCATCTCCAACTCTGAGTTCTCTCCGAGCTTTTGTACTGCCTGTTACAGGGTTGGAAGGACAGGGGAGGTCTTTATGCGCCACGCAAAACCGGGTAATATAAAACACTTTTGCCGCGCTAACTCTATCTTGAGTTTCAAGGAGTACATGCTGGATTATGGAGACACGGAGATAAGAAGAACAGGTCTTGAGTTGATAACAAAGGAACTAAAAAAGATGGAGGAAGGGTTACTTAAGCTTGAGACAGAGAAAAAACTGGCAGAGCTTGACCACGGTAAACGTAACCTCTTCTTTTAGCACATGTAGCATCGTCTTTAAATTAAAGAACCTGACAGAAATAATACATCAACTAAGCACTCCTCATTCTGCTTCCTAAAAATCCGATTTTCGTTCTTTATATCTTTTAAGTCTGTATATGTCCTCTCGTTCGGTCTCTTCAAGGGTTCTTTTGATGAGTTTTATGTTGTCTCTTATGCGTGGGATTATCAGCTGCTCAATGGCGTTTATGCGTTTTGTGTCGAGTCGTACTACTTCCCCGAGGCGTTCAAGCCGTGCTTCTTTCGAAGCCATCTCTACTATCATCTCCATGGTCTTCTCGAACTTCTTTGTTACATCAAGTATGGCCGTACTCTCGCCGAGAGGGGATATCTCCCTTGCGTCAAGCCCCCGTGTGAGTTTGATTTCCTTGAACTCGGCGATGTTAACACCCCACAGGTTCTTTTTTTCGACCTTAAGGTGTACCTTTCGTTTGGATGATAATATGAATGGCTCGATAGAGGGTTCTGCGAAAGCGCGCGCTATCTCAAGGTTCCGATAGGCAATGGAAAGGAGGCTTGTCAGTTCGTTTCTTTTTGCAAGGCACTCCTCTGCTATCTCGAAAAGCTCTTTTGTAAGGGCTTCGCGCCTTGATTTAAGGATACTAAGCCCGCCGTCAAGTGAGATGAGTTTCTCTCTCTGGTTTATGAGGTTCTGTCTTGTCAGTTCGGTTTCCATATTTATGTAAGCCTCGTAAGTTCTTCCTCGGGTAGCACTGCGAGTATATCCTTTGCAAGGCGCAGTGTTTCTTCTATCGTTCTTCTGCCACTGCCTTGTGCTATAAATTCTTCTTCAAACCTTTCGGCGAACTTAAGGTAGGAGTTGTCGAGCGCGGTTAGCCCTTCCTCGCCGACAAGCGTTACAAGGCGCCTGACGTCAACACCCTTTGCATAGGATGCGTAGAGTTGGTTCGATATCATGCGGTGGTCGTCCATGGTCTTGTCTTTACCGATGCCGAGGTTCATAAGCCTTGAGAGTGATGGCAGGACATTTATCGGAGGGTAGTAGTGTTTTCTGTGTAGTGATTTGTCTAATACTATCTGACCTTCCGTTATGTAGCCGGTGAGGTCGGAGATGGGATGTGTAATATCACCATCCGGCATGGTAATAACCGGAACGATGGTAACGGAGCCGGGGCGGTCTTTAATAATGCCTGCCCTTTCGTAGATAGTTGCAAGGTCGGTGTACATGTATCCGGGATATCCACGTCTTCCGGGGATCTCCTCCCGTGC
>DAOVXI010000169.1 GCA_030636245.1 Deltaproteobacteria bacterium | reverse complement strand
CGGGTTTATTGCGCAAAGTTCGAGGATACGGATTATGTTTATGTAATCATCTTCAAAGGATAGACTGAATGCTATGACATCAAATTCGCTAAGCCTTCGCTGCGTTTCAAAGGAAAGTAGTTTTTCACCGGTCCTACTAAACTCCTCCACTGTGGTCTTATCGGGCAGAACAGCCCTTTCACAAACACAGTTATCCATATCGTTAAAAAGTTTATATAACGTCTGAAAGCCGAGGTTACTCATCGCAAGCGAGTAGCTATTTGGAAAGACAAGGCAAACACTGAGCCTTCCGCCATGCTCCTTTTTAATAACACCACGCTCTGCATCAACTTTTGTTCGTAGTTGTTTTTTAAGCTTAAAAGAAATAATCACACCCCTTTAACGATACGGATCGATCTTTATTGTAACATAAGCGGGATGCTGTCATGGGAAAGAGAGGGCTGGCCTTAGAACCTGTAACCCACGGAGATATACGCCCCATCATCAATTAATTGAGGCATAAAAGTCAGAGTCGTTGGACCATCGTCATGCAGCTTGACAATTGTTTTTGAAACAAAGTAACCAAGTGCCGCACCCATAAACACATCGCTGGCCCAGTGAGCATTATAGTGCATCCTGGACCAGGCATCGATAGCCGCGAGACTATAAGAAAGCACCGGTATGATCTTACTGTCCGAGTATTCGGTTGCTATAACGGTTGCGATCGCAAATGCTGTTGAGGTATGACCGGAGGGCATTGCAAGGTTATCGTTATCCAGTTCAAAACTTGGCCCATCAAAAGTATCCTTAGGGTCACCGGTACGAGGCCTGTGACGGTGAAAAGAAAGCTTTCCAACTTGCGTTAGAACCCCTGTAATTATAAAGCTCTCAATGCCCAGCAGTGCCGTGCGTTTTATCTTGGGGCTGTCGATAACGGCACCAACGGCATAAAAACCAAATAGCCCCGGTACCATATATTTTCCATTACCGAAGTAGTCGCCGAACTCTGCAAGGTGGTTCGTGTCAGGACTAATATTATCCTGTGTCCAGTCACGCAGCTCTTCGTCGTATACGTATATTAAAGCGCCTATCGCCATCACACCGCCAAAGGTATACCAGCCTTTCTTATCCCACCTGAACGGTGAGGCCAAAATATACTTTGTATCGGTGTAGTACCCTTTTAAATACTTCTTATCGAGATTAACCGGTGTGAAGTCATCCCCATCTGCGGCAAATGAGTCCTTTGAAAATGACACAACAACGACCAATACCATAATAATAATTAATAATTTTTTGAACATTAAAATTTGTAACCTACCCCAAGTAACGCGTGTAACGCTGAGTTATAAACAGTAGCTTCACCATCTACAACCGGAACTTTGGCATATCCCGCACTCCACTTTCCCTCAAGGGACAAATAAAAACTCTCAGAGAGCGAGAACTTCTTCTGTACGGAAACCTGCATGATCGCTCCGCCTAACATAAACCCCATACCTTCACTTTCATAGTGATTGCCGTTGATTGTACTTTCAGGGTGCGCTATAACAACCCCCGCGCCAAGCCTCAGCACATATCCATTCTTATCATACACTCTATTGAGGAATAAACCATTAAAGCCATGCGAGACCTCAAATTTTGTTACCTCTGGTAAGTCAGTGTCCCAAGCCAGCTTCTGGTGAATAAGCTCAACCTCCCATGCTTTGGCTTCGTTCCACTTTGCAAGCCTAATACTATAATAATATGGCTCTTCAAAATCATCAAACCTATACTTTGCGTTTGATTCGTGAATATCCGGAGCATTGTCGAGTTCTATGTGTAAAGGTAAGGCAAAGTTATATGTAGCGCCAAGTGAGTACTCAAAGGCCCACCCGGCCATTGCCTTTGTCGGAGTAGCGACAAACACCGCAAAAAGAATTGTTATCAGTATATATCTAATCATAGTACCCCCCTTACCGCGTAACTATAGCACAACGCAGCATCGATTGTAATATATAAGCCCTATCCTCTAGTCTGCCTGCTTTCTAAGGAATGCAGGCGTATCATAGATGTCGTCATCGCTTGAGTGAAAGCCTCCAAGTTGACCAAGCCTTTTTATCTCGCTTTTTGTGACATCTCCGTTTGCCACCTGCGCCTCGGCCCTTCTTTCAACGGTCGGAACATCCAGGTCCTCAATGACCATGGCAGGAGGAACAACTTCAGCGCCTCTCGAGTTCTTCACATCTGCTACCTTGCCAAATCCTGTAGCTATGACCGTAACCCTGATATCCTCGCCCATCATCTCATCAATAACCGCTCCGATTATAATATTAGCCTCGGGATGCGCTTCTTCATGAATAAGTGAAGATGCCTCGTGCATATCACTTAGTGCAAGGTCCGAAGAACCGGTTACGTTTATCAGTACTCCCCTTGCGCCATTGATGGATATATCCTCGAGTAAAGGACTTGAGGTTGCGAGCCTTGCAGCCTCTGCACCGCGATTCTCTCCGCGCGCAACACCGCTGCCCATAAGAGCCTGACCCATCTCACCCATGATCGTCTTAACATCTGCAAAATCGACATTAACAAGACCCGGTACCGTAATAACATCTGAGATACCTTTTACGGCTTGAAGGAGCACCTCATCTGCCTTCTGAAAGGCTTCCTTAAGTGAAGTGCTTTTACTTGAGACGGTGAGTAACCTCTGATTAGGTATGGTTATGACCGTATCCGCGACTTCCTTTAAGTTCTTATATCCGTCTTCCGCCTGTCTTGCTTTCCTGCCTCCTTCGAACTGAAAAGGCTTTGTCACAACCCCGACAACTAGTGCGCCGCACTGGCGAGCCACCTCAGCGATTATAGGAGCAGCCCCTGTGCCCGTGCCGCCGCCCATCCCGGCCGTTATGAAGACCATGTCCGCGTCCCCTATTGCCTCGACCAAGAGCTCTCTACTTTCAATAGCAGCTCCCCTGCCTATCTCCGGGTTTGCTCCTGCGCCGAGCCCCTTTGTAAGCTCCGCTCCGAGCTGAACCTTTACATCGGCTAAGGAATTGCCCAGAGCCTGACTGTCCGTGTTGGTCGCGATAAACTCAACACCTTCAAGCCCTGACGTTATCATGGTATCAACCGCATTCCCCCCACAGCCTCCTACTCCAATAACCTTAAGTTGTGCGCTTCTATTGAAGCTATCTACCATATCAAAAACCATCACGACCTCCTTTTTAGTACTGCATTATATTATGTTATTTATCCGCCGGTATCATTGCCCTATATATAAATTTAATTAAAAGAACTCTTTTATCCAGCCCTTCATGCTCGAGACCAAGTTGTTAAATACATTCTCGGAACCTCTCTTGAAGTGCGTCTCACTTGAGTGCTTAAGCCCGTACCTGACAAGCCCCACTCCCGTTGAGTACATGGGGTTACTCACGACATCAACAAGTCCCGTGATGCCAAGCGGCTCACCCCGCCTTACAGGAAGATTAAATATCTGCTCGGCTAACTCAACCACTCCTTCCATGCTTGCGGCCCCTCCGGTCAATACTATCCCCGAGGTGGTATGCTTTTCATAACCGCTCTTGTATATTTCACGTTTTGCAAGGTCAAACAACTCCTCGACCCTTGGCTCCACTATCTCACAAAGCAGCCTCGTTGATATCTGCCTTGGCT
>DAOVXI010000146.1 GCA_030636245.1 Deltaproteobacteria bacterium | reverse complement strand
TTTCCGCCTCGGCCTTTGCTTTATCCGTTATCTGGCTTAACACACACGGACCTTGTCAATAAGCGAATCGTCCGCTATTGGAGTCGAGTTGAACAACTCTGTTTTGCCGCCGTGGCTGGACTTAAGGGTTTCTTCCGCGCCGCTCTTGTTCTTTGCGTAGCGCATTATGACAGAGGCCGCGAACTCGTTCATGCCTTCGATGTTTTCTCCGCAGATGAGCGCGCTTGGTCCGGCAAAGCTATCAGGTTCGATCAATGTGTCGCCTTCCTCCGCTATCTCCTTGAGCTTCTTATTCTCCGTGTCGTTCCTTCCGACAATTATCTTAACGCCGTTGAACCTCAGGTGACGACCGAGCTTTAGTTTCTGCAGATCCGTAAGCGTTACGTCCTCTTTATGTTCAAGCAGGTCACGCACCTTCTTGGAGAATATCTTATCGGTCAAGAGGCATCCGCCCGAGGGGCAGGGATAGTTCTCCACGCTTAGGTCATCTGCGAGCTCTATCTGTGGTCTTCTGCTTCTCCCTGACACAGCCAGGAGTTTTTCCCTGTCCACAAGTCCTTCCTTCTCGGCTATGGTAGCTTCAAGGAACTTTGCCGAGAGGGGGCGTAGTATTAGTCCTTCAAGGCCGCATTCCTTGTCGATAGTGTTCATTGCATCCATGCGTTGGCTCATGGGGCGTTGACCGAGCACCTCGCCGGTTATGATGAATGACGCGCCTATCTCATCCATATACTTCTTCGCTCGTTTGAACATGAATATCCTGCAATCGACGCATGGGTTAATGCCTTTTCCATAACCGTGTTTTGGTTTACGTACGACCTCGATATAATCAAGGCCCTTGAGCATTACCTTAACAGGTATGTTGAATTCATTGGCGACCCTCAATGCCTGGCTCTTACAGCCAACCCCTTCTTCGCCTTTATTTTTTGCTCCGGCGTTACAGTTGCAGAAAGCGGAGGTGAAGTTCAGCGCATGCACCTCTACTCCCTGATCTATCATCATTTTAACGGCCAGTGTCGAGTCCAGTCCTCCGGAGAGGAGGGCGACGGCCTTTACTTTATTTTCCTTCAATACGGTGTTCCTCCGGGTAAGTGATATATGTTAATATATTATTATACTTAAGTGTGGCGTTGAAATCAAAGGCTTTAGGCTGGTGGGAGCTTAAAGTACTGAATAATAGAGGAAAAAGGCATATTAATTGGAAATTCCAGATGATAAAAAAATAGCCTTCACGGAAGAGGAAGAGGAGTTTCTTGATGCGCATTGCATGTATGTTCCGCATTATGAAGCGCCAAAGAAGCTCTTGCCGGCGCTCCTTTTTCTTACAACTATCTTTACGACAATAACGGCAGGTGCCTTTTTCAGTGGGGTCATGCCCTTTGATTCTTTGTCGGATTTTCTCAAAGGCGTGCCGTTCTCTCTTTCCCTGCTCGTGATCCTTGCCGCACATGAGTTCGGTCACTATCTCGCCGCTGTTAAACATAAGGTCCGTTCTACATTACCTTTCTTTATACCGGCTCCCCCCATACCTCCCATGATCGGCACATTCGGCGCGGTCATAAAAATGAAAAGCCCTATACTGACCAAGAGGGCACTTATTGATGTTGGGATAGCCGGGCCCTTGAGCGGCTTTGTTGTTGCTGTCATTGTTACACTGATAGGGCTTAAGTTTTCTATCATCGTGCCTGCAACCGGAGACATAGGGGGTATTTCTCTTGGTAACTCACTCATCTTCAAGTTCCTTACATTCATTGTCTTCGGTGTCGTGCCGGAGGGTCATGACGTGCTGCTTCATCCCGCGGCCTTTGCCGGGTGGATAGGGTTTTTTGTAACGTTTTTAAATCTTCTGCCGATCGGCCAGCTTGACGGAGGCCACGTTGTCTTTGCCCACCTATCTAGGCATCACAGGAAGATCTCTATCTTCATAATAGCTCTTCTCGTCTCCTTCGGAGTAGTTGCGTGGCCCGGTTGGCTTGTTTGGGCCATTCTTGTAACGCTTATCGGTATATGGCATCCGCCTATAATGGACGAACACCTAACTCCCGGTTCTACACGGAATGTTCTAAGTGTAGCTTCATTCGCGGTATTTATATTGACTTTCATCCCCGCACCGTTTTATATTATCTAAACTATGAAAAAATTTACCGCAGATGAATTAAGAGAGTTTGACGGAAGTGATGAGACAAAGCCGATCTACTTCGCATATAAGGGCAAGGTCTACGATGCAACGAAAAGTCCTCTTTTCCTGGAGGGCATGCACTTTGAGCATCCCGCGGGAGATGATCTTACCGAGTACATGGATGATGCTCCTCACGGTGACGAGGCGCTTCACGATTGTCCGGTTATTGGCGAGTACGAGGAATAACATCCTCACCCCGCTTAGAACTCACTCCATACAGATATGAATATTAAGGTAACTATCCTTGGCAGCGGCACATCCACCGGAGTGCCGGTTATCGGATGCGACTGTGCGGTATGCAAATCTGATAGTGCCGCCAATAAGCGCACTCGCTCATCCGTCCTCATAACCGTTGACGGCAAGAATATCCTGATAGACACATCAACCGATCTGAGGGCGCAGAGCATATGCAATAACCTTAAGATACTTGATGCGGTGCTTTATACTCATACCCATGCGGACCACACGCACGGCATTGACGATCTGCGTTCATTTAATATGCACAAAGAAGGCCCCATTCCCTGCTACGGCAGCCCTGAGACAATTGAAAGAATAACCGAGGCTTTTGATTATATCTTTGCCGGCAACAAGAAGGGCGGGTGGAGGCCGAACCTCACGGTTACATCTGTCAGCGCTCCCTTTGAGATCTCAGGTACGGTTGTTACCCCGGTCCCGGCCCGGCACGGCGCTAACTCAGTGTACGGCTACAGAATAGGCCCTTTAGCCTATCTCACGGATTGTAGCGGTGTGCCTTCGGAATCCATGGAACTTCTTCAAGGCATAGAGCTTTTGATCATAGGGGCTTTGAGAAAAGAGCCTCATCCCAGTCACTTTAGTATCACTGAGGCGATCGAACTTGGAAAAACACTTAATGCGGGAAAGATCGTGCTGACCCATCTCGGTCATAAGATAGATCACTCTGAGTGCTCAAAAGAGCTTCCGGAAGGCGTTATGTTAGCAACCGACGGCTTAGTGCTTGAGCTTTAATGAACAAACTGATAAGATAAAAAAATGTTCTTAGATAAGCTTAGAAAATTATATCCCTGCAATGTTGGGCAGACCGAGAGGAAGGTACGGATCGTAGTGGGATCGATCCTGATAGTCCTTGCTGTTTTTGAGGTGCCACCTGGAGAGTACCCCATACTTGCCGCTCTTCTCGGCGCGCTGGGCGTTGCCTCCGGTATCATCGGACACTGCCCGGTGTATTCCATATTCAATGCCAATACGAACAAGTAATCCTTAGTCGTCAAACCCTTCGACATAACTTTCCGCGATGTAGGCGGCTATCGCTCCGTCTCCAACGGCTGTTGCCACCTGCAGCAGAGGGGTGTTCCTGCAATCGCCAACGGCATAGACACCGGGGATAGAGGTCTCCATTTTTTCATTGGTTATTATAAAGCCGCTGTCGTTCTTCTTGGCGTCGGTAAGGTCTGTTGTAGGGTTTATGCCAACGAACATGAATGCGCCGTGAACCTTAAGCTCGGTCTTCTCACTGGTCTTGACATTTTCTATTACCGCGCTCTCAACACCGCTCTCTCCCTTGATCTCACGCAGGACGCTGTCCCAGTGTACGGTGATGTTCTCGGCCTTTAAGAGTCTTTCCTGGAGTATCTTCTCGGCACGCAGCTTATCTCTGCGGTGTACGACACTTACCTTGTTGGCGATCTTTGCAAGATAGACGGCTTCTTTTACGGCCGTGTCGCCGCCGCCTACGACCAAAACGTCCTGGCCTCGGAAGAACGGGCCGTCGCATGTGGCGCAGTATGAAACACCTTTGCCGAGAAACTCGGTCTCTCCCGGAACACCAAGTTTTTTTGGCTTTGCGCCGGTGGATATTATGACAGCCTTTGCCCTTATCTCACCCTCGCTTGTTTTGAGCACCTTTACCTTGCCGTCAAGGGTGATGCTCTCGACCCCGGCCATCTTAATCTCAAGGTCAAATTTTTTCGCGTGCTCTTCAAATTTTTGCATAAGATCCATACCGGAGATACTCGGAAAGCCGGGGTAGTTCTCGATCTCATCGCTTAAGGCGATCTGACCTCCGACCATTTCTTTTTCCAGCATAACGGTATTCAGCTTTGCACGCACGGCGTATATTCCGGCGGTAAGGCCACCAGGACCGCCGCCTATTATCACAAGATCATACATGTTTTTATTATCCTCCTAAGAATTTATCCCCTCCAGTATGCGGGGATAAGCAGTATAAGTAAAGTATATATCTCAAGACGTCCCAAGAACATATTAAAGATAAGGATGACTTTTCCCGTATCCGGCACAAGCGAGAAGTTTGACGCGGGTCCTGTTGCTCCAAGCGCCGGACCGAAGTT
>DAOVXI010000101.1 GCA_030636245.1 Deltaproteobacteria bacterium | reverse complement strand
TTATTTGTCATAAATTATAAACCCTTATAATATAACAAAAAGCGGAGTAGATTGGAATACGTCTTTCATTTATGATAACTTCTTCTCATGAAAGCAATTGTAATTGACAAAGATGGTGTTAGCCTTAAGCGGCCTCCAAAACCCAGAAGAAAGAAGGGAGAGGCTCTTATAAGGGTTACTCTGGCAGGGGTCTGCGCAACCGACATAGAGATAACTAAGGGCTACATGGGTTTTGAAGGTATTCTCGGACACGAGTTCACTGGTGTTGTTACGGAGTGTACAAATAAGAAACTACTCAATAAGCGCGTGGTTGGAGAGATAAACCTGGGATGCGGAAAGTGTGCGCTTTGTAATCGTGGTGAGCAGGAACATTGCAAGAAACGAAAAGTTCTTGGCATACTCGGAAAAGACGGTGTCTTCTGTGAGTACATAACACTGCCTGAAAAGAACCTCCATGTAATCCCCCCCAATGTCAGCAATGAAGAGGCGGTATTCACAGAACCACTGGCCGCGGCCTTTGAGATCCTACAACAAAGAGCCATTAAAAAAAGCGAGCGTGTGCTGGTCATGGGGGACGGCAAGCTCGCACTCTTATGCGCCTTTGTACTAAAACTTACCGGCTGCGAACTGACCGTTGTAGGCAAGCATATGGATAAGTTACTTAAGCTTAAAGACATTAAGGTTAAAACAGTTTTGATTGATGATCTCAAGAGCAAGGAGTTCGACGTAGTGGTTGAGGCAACCGGAAGCAGTGGCGGGATAAGCACCGCGCTCACGCTTGTACGTCCAAGAGGCACGGTAATACTCAAATCAACGGTCAGGAGCAATCGCGTCGCTGACCTTAATAAAGCCGTCATAGATGAAATAACTATCATCGGTTCAAGGTGCGGCCCCTTTAAAGAGGCACTTCGGGCGCTAAAGGAAAAGAAGCTCGATGTGACAAGGCTGATCGAAGAAACTTATCCGCTTGAAGAAGGCGTAAAGGCAATAAAGCATGCCAAGATAAAAGGCACACTAAAGGTACTTATAAAAAATGACTAAAAAAAATCAAACAATAGTATTCAAAATACTGCTTGTGGCCATAGCCATCTACGCTTCACTTTATCTTTTTCAGGAGCGTTTTATTTTCCACCCTCAACCCATAACAAAGACAAATCTGGATTACATAGAAAAGCAGTTCCCTGATATTGAGCGAATAACCCTTAACACATATGACGGAGTGAAGATCAACGGCTGGCTTCTTAAGGATAAGGTACATGACACTCCAATACCTGCCATAATATACTTCGGCGGCAACGCGGAAGAGGTCTCATGGATGCTTGAGAAGAAAGAAAGCTTCAAGGACAGAGCGCTTATACTCTTTAATTATCGAGGCTACGGAGAGAGCGATGGCAAACCAAGCGAGAAACATCTATTCGATGACTCACTACTTATATATGACTACTTGACCACACGTGGCGAAATAAATAGTAACGAGATAGC
Organism: Deltaproteobacteria bacterium; assembly: GCA_030636245.1. GTDB lineage: Bacteria > Desulfobacterota > GWC2-55-46 > GWC2-55-46 > DRQE01 > DAOVXI01. The sequence continues at coordinate 5,174 of DAOVXI010000101.1, read as the reverse complement.
CGTTATGGGCCGTAGCCTCGGCACCGGTGTTGCCGTCTTCCTCGCGAGCCAAAGACAAGTTAGCCGCATCATCCTGGTCTCGCCCTTTGACAGCATTACCGCTGTTGCTCAGCGCCGCATCCCTTTCGCGCCGATAGGGCTGCTCCTGAAACATAAATTCGAGTCCGTTGAGCGTGCCCCGGAGATAAAGATACCGCTTCTTGCTTTTATAGCAGACGACGACACAACAGTCCCGCCGTCACACACACTAAAACTACTGGATAGCTGGGGAGGAGATCACGATGTCATTGTAGTAACAAGTGCGGATCACAACAGCATTCTGGACAGAGATGAGCTCTGGAAAGCGAGCGAAGACTTCTTGAGATTAACGAGCTCAAAGTAAGGTAATGATGCTGACCTCGGGCGGCGAGCCAAGCCTTACCGGGATCAAGAGGTTGCCTATTCCACGAGAAACATAAGTCTGACGCTTACCGTCACGAACAAGCCCCATTGAGTACTTGCTGCCGAACTTTGATGGCAGATACGGCGCGCCCAGGAATGGCACCCTTACCTGACCTCCATGTGTGTGCCCTGATATGATCAGCTCAACACGCTCCTTTAAAACCTCAACCTCTTCATTCACATCAGGGTTATGGCTGAGAAGTATACGCGGATTGTCCTTCTTAAGTTTCTTAATGAGAGGAGCAACGCTTCCGCCCGACCAGTAATCGTCAATACCTATAAGCTCCAACTCATCGCTGCCCTTTTTCAGCGTTACATGTTTATTACGTAAGAAGCTCACCCCGAGTTCTTTTTCCATGGCCTCTGTCATTATTTTCATGGCTTTCTTTCCGCTCCAGTGATCGTGATTACCCATTACAGCATAAATACCCATTGGAGCTTTCAGGATGGAGAGTGAGTGAATGAGCCTTTTGAGGTACTTTTCTTTAAAGCCGCCGATCGAGCCTGAGAGGAACTTTGTCTCACCGGAGATGTAATCTCCTCCAAGGAGGACCATGTCCGGTTTCTCAGTTGATGCCAATCTGGCTGCCTCGCTAAGCAGTTTTTCACTCACTATGGGTGATGAATGAAAGTCGCTCAAGAATGCTATCTTTAGTCCCTTGAAGCCTTTAGGCAGACCCTCTATGGTGATTTGGACCTTCTCTTTTTTAACGTTATAAGAGGTGGTATTATAGAAGCCTTTAGTGCCAAGCGCCAGCACACCAAACCTTACCCCGTTCTTAAGAAATCTTCTTCTGCTCAGTTTTTTCTGAATATCTGTCATTGCTAATTATCAACACCCCTAAGTCTACTTGATACACCAATATTAATCTAATACTATTAATATGTTACAAGATTTATTGAATATATTTTATCAAATTATCTGATCTAATATATTGAGTTCATTGCAGAAAAGCCGAAAATCGATCTTTTTAGTATTTTCAGGCAGATAAATAGTGATTTCAAGCAACAAATACTATATTTTATGCAATTATCAGACAATTTCAAAGGATTTTACGTAAATATCATTCGAGAGCCAAATTACAGCAATAAACAAAGATATTCGAGACCATACTCCATATGATCAGAGCCTATTCACCTCTGGGTTTATCTATCACATAGTAGGCAATATTACAGATATAAGAGTTTATCCTCTTCAGGTTTGTGAGGATATCTAGATGAATGGCGCTTGTATCAATACTTTCCCTAAGGCCCTTATGCAGCCTCTCTATATGAGCGCCACGAAGCTCACGCTCAAGCTCAGCGATACTGCCCTTATGAGTTAACAGTCTGCGTGCAAGGTCCTCGTCACTCTCAGAGAAGGCAGCAACCCCTGTCTCGAAGTTTTCCATTATGATCGAGTGCAGCTTCTCTATCTCCTGCATGCCCTGAGATGAAAAAGCATAGCTTCCCCCTACCTTCTTTCCCGCAAGTTCCATAAGGTTCTTATCTATCACGTCCCCTATGTTCTCAAGATTATTTGAGAAGGCTAGGATCTCAAACTCCCTGTGAGCCTGCTCATCGGTCAGGCGCTCCTTCGAGAGTTTAGTTAGGTAGAGCATTATCTCCCTATCAAGAAGGTCCACATCATCGTCCATGTTTTCAACCTTTTTTAAAAGCTCCCTGTCATTCTCCCTTATGGCAACAAGCGAAAGGCGGAGCATCTCCTTAACAATGTCTGCGATCCTTAGCGCTTCTCTTCCAGCCTGTCCGAGCGCAAGCGCAGGGGTTGAAAGCACCATGGGGTCGAGGTACTTTGGGCCGAATTTCTTCTTTTCCTCAACCGAAGGAACAAGAAAAGATACAAGCCTTGTAAAGGGCCCTGTAAAAGGCAGAAAGAGCACGGCTATGGCGATATTAAAGAAGGTATGGGCATAGGCGACTTGACGCACGGTGTCGCTGCTTACCTGACTTACAAGCTCGGTAAAGAGCCCGAGGAAAGGAAGCACAATTAATACACCGATGACCTTAAAGAGTATATGGGCAAGCGCTACACGCTTTGAATCAACCGGCGCGCCTATGCTTGAAAAAATGGCGGTCGAGCATGTACCGATGTTCGCGCCAAGGACTATAGGCATAAGCGAGTCTGTTGTCAGCAGCCCCGAGTAGGCCGCTGTTATGGCAAGCCCCAAGGTTGCGGCACTTGACTGAAATATAGAGGTCAGTATAGCGGTGATTATTATTCCCGCCAGGACGTCCTCGCCCATGGTGGTCATAATGTGTGTCACGACCGGGCTTGCGGTGAGCGGTTCAAAGGTTTCTATCAGTATCTTAAGAGAAAGGAAAACAAAACCGAAGCCTATAAGGGCAAGCCCTACGTTCTGCGAATTGCCGCGTTTGGCGCTCATCCTTACAAGTATGCCCACACCGAGAATGAGTATGGCGTAGTCATATATCTCAAAGGCTATTATCTGAACGGTCAGGGTCGTGCCTATGTCCGCGCCAAGGATTATTCCCATGGTTTGGCTAAGGCCTATCAGGCCTGAGCCTACGAAGCCGACAAGCATCACGGTAGTGGCGCTTGAGCTCTGAAGGAGAGCGGTAATTGAGGCGCCGACCAGTACGCCCTTGAACCTGTTGCTCGTGGCAGAGAGGAGAAATCCGCGAAGACTCTGCCCCACGGCCTTCTGAAGTCCCTCGCCTAAGAGCCTCATGCCGTACAAAAGGAGCAGAATGCCTCCAAAAAAACTGAATAAAGTTAGTGATGTCATATCATTATAATATGTAAGGGAATTTCACACACCCTACACTAAAATAATACTTCTTAACGCGCCACTATGCAAGTACTTACATTTGTTTTACTTGCAATTTTGGATACTAAAAGTATAATAGAATCGACATTTTAACCGCCCTCTCCGGGCGGATACCATAAAAGAGCTTACGGGAGGAACTATGACTACAATTTTAGATGTGCTTGCAAGAGAGATACTCGACTCAAGAGGCAACCCAACGGTTGAGGTGGATGTTATAACCGAAGGAGGCTTTGTCGGACGGGCCGCTGTTCCAAGCGGAGCTTCAACCGGTAAGTTCGAAGCCGTGGAGCTGAGGGATAAAACAAAAAATAGATACCTTGGTAAAGGCGTGCTGAAGGCTGTTAAGAATATTGAGGAAAAGATAGCTCCGGAGATCATCGGGCTCGACTCAACTGACCAGGTTTATATAGACAAGCTCATGATAGCGCTTGACGGCACTGAGAACAAAAGCAAGCTCGGAGCTAATGCCATACTCGGCGTTTCTTTGGCCACAGCCAAGGCTGCGGCTGAGGCAAGCATGCTCCCTCTCTACTCATACATAGGCGGCACAAGCGCCGTAACATTGCCTGTACCGATGATGAACATAATAAACGGCGGCGCGCACGCTGACAACAACCTGGACATCCAGGAGTTCATGATAGTGCCGGCAGGAGCAGAGAGCTTCAGAGAGAGCCTGCGCATGGGTGTTGAGATATTCCATAGCCTGAAATCGATCCTTAAGAAAAAAGGTCTTAACACAGCTGTTGGAGACGAGGGTGGCTTTGCTCCAAACCTTAAGAGCAATAAGGAAGCCATAGAGATAATAACAAAGGCCATAAAAGCTGCCGGCTACAGAAGCGGGCGGGATTGCTTTATCGCACTTGACGCTGCCTCCAGCGAGTTCTATAAGGCCAAGTCCTATCACATTGAAGGAAAAAAACTAACAAGCGAGAAGATGGCAAGCTACCTTGCCGGGCTTGTCCGTGACTACCCTGTCGTTTCCATCGAAGACGGTCTTGATGAGCAGGACTGGAAAGGATGGAAGCTGCTGACAGACATGGTCGGCAACGAATGTCAGCTCGTGGGTGACGACCTTTTTGTTACAAACGTTAAACGCCTTAATAAAGGTATCAAGGAAGGTGTTGCCAACTCGATACTCATCAAGGTCAACCAGATAGGCACATTGACCGAGACACTTGACGCTGTTGAAACAGCACACAGAGCCGGCTACACGAGCGTCATATCGCACCGTAGCGGCGAGACAGAAGACTCGACCATCGCCGACATAGCGGTCGCGACCAACTCAGGCCAGATCAAAACAGGCTCCGCCTCAAGAACAGATAGGATTGCCAAGTACAATCAGCTCCTGAGGATCGAGGAGGAGCTCGGCGAGGTGGCGAAGTTCCCGGGCCTTGACGTCATAAAAACCAAGTAAGCATATATTTTATAAAATAAGCCCCCGATATCATTATTTTCGGGGGCTTTTATTTTGAAGTGAATTCAATTAGCAATTATGATATACTTTACTCAAATTAGAGCCACAATAGGAGGATAAGTGGAAGTAAACAGTATTGTGATCGAAATCATAGCAATTATGGTTTTGATCATCCTGAACGGTTTTTTCTCAACAGCAGAGATTGCCATCATATCATCAAAAAGAAACATCATCGACAAGCTTTCGGGTGAAGGGAATGAACGTGCCCGAATAGTAAAGAGCATGAAAGAGAACCCTGAAAAGTTCCTTGCGACTGTTCAGGTCGGTGTGACCATTGTCGGCACCCTTGCCTCTGTCATAGGTGGTGTCCTGGCCGTAGAACTAATTAAGCCACTGCTTGAGCAAGCCCCAATGGAAGCGGTACGTAATGCGTCAGAATTTCTTGCTGTATCATCAGTCGTTATAATACTATCCTATGCGATACTTGTCTTTGGTGAGCTTACCCCCAAAAGTCTTGCATTAAGATA
>DAOVXI010000002.1 GCA_030636245.1 Deltaproteobacteria bacterium | reverse complement strand
ATGCAAAGAATGCATGACCTTGAAAAAGATTTGGGGTTTAATTTGTACACTGATAATAGTTTCAAGCTTAAAATTATTAATAAGCAGGACAAGAAAAATAGTGATAATAAATTTTTTAAGCGGTTAGTTATAGAAACAAACTGGCTTGGTAATGGTGGATTGTTTGCTCTTATTCCATTAGTAACTGGAGCAATGTTTTTATATCTAATGGTTGCCAAGTTTGATTATATTCCTTATATAACAGTGCCGTTGGTTTTAGTTTTATTTGTTTTGTATGTTTTTTTGAGAGATAGAAGCCATGCCTAAATCAAAAGTATACTTCGCGGACTTAAGGTCCGACTCGGATACCAATCTTCTCGATAAGATCGATCTCTTGCTTGAGAGGATAGGCGTGGACGGGTTGTATGACCGGGGCGATATCGTCGGGTTGAAACTCCACTTCGGCGAGCGCGGCAACACGGCATTTGTGCGCCCGCAGTTCGTTCGCAGGGTCGTGGATTACGTTAAAAAGACAGAGGCGCATACATTCCTGACCGACACCAATACATTATACGTAGGAAAACGCACCAACACGGTCGACCACCTTGAGACCGCCATTCTGAACGGCTTTGAGTACAGCGCCGCTGGAGCGCCTCTTGTAATAGCCGACGGCTTAAGGGGTGAGAACAAGGTTGATGTCGAGGTAGACGGCGAGCTCTTAAAAGAGGTAAGCATCGCCCGTGAGATAGTAAGTGCCGACGGCCTTGGTTTCATCACCCATTTTAAGTGCCATGAGCTGACAGGCATCGGAGGGGTGATAAAGAACATAGGCATGGGATGCGCGAGCCGAGAGGGAAAACTGGTTCAGCACGCCGGATGCCCGCCCATAGTCGATCCCGAGGGATGCACGGCATGCGGAAAGTGCGTGCCCATGTGCCCGGTGGACGCGATAGAGATGGGAGCCGTTGCTTTTATAGATGAAGATCTCTGCACGGGCTGCTCTCATTGTATCGCCGTATGCCCGGAGGGGACCATAAAGGTGCAGTGGGTGGAGAGCGCCGCTAATGTACAGAAGAAGATGGCCGAGTACGCCATGGGGGTAATTAAGGATAAGCGTGAAAAATGCTTCTATATAAGTTTCATTACACAGGTCTCGCCTCTCTGCGACTGCTATGGCCACACGGACGCCCCCATTGTCGGGGATATCGGCATCGTGGCCTCACTTGACCCTGTGGCGCTGGACCAGGCATGCGCCGATCTTGTGAACGGTGAACAAGGCATTCCCGGCACGGCCCTAAAGAGCGGCCATGAGTGCGGAGGGGACAAATTTAGGGGCACGCACCCTGACATTGACTGGACCGAGCAGCTTAAGCACGCAGAAAAAATAGGGCTTGGTTCGAGGGAGTATGAGATAGAGGATATAGGCAAGGAATAGCATATGTCTAAAGTTAATCGATTTTGGTTAGTAGAACATTTTGATGGCGACAATTTAATTAAACAATACGTCTTCTCGACTGGAATAATGACTGACAAGGGTATGGAGAAATTTTTGCAATACTTAGACGCAAAATATAATTTTGATGATGAGGATCTAATAGCTTGTTTTTTTAGGAAAAAAACAAAAAATCACCGTAACCTTATAGAAGTAAGACGAGGGAAAGGTCCTGGTCATTATTGGACTTTAAACAACCCACACTTTACAGCAAGGTCAATTCCAGAAAATGAATTGGATAGATATCTAAAATGCGATAATCTGCATGATTATAGATAATTGTTATTATTAATGTGGCTCTAAGAGAAAAATCCCTGTTTTGCCTTGACAGCCTTAAGCCGTATGTGATAAAAAATGGCGTTTAATAACTCCGCTTGGAAAGCGGAGTTTTGTATGTTTTTTGAGTACAATAAAAAAAGAATACTAAAGAATCCGAGGTTTTTTGAGATACCATGCTTGATCTAGATATAACCTTATTATACCAGGCCATCGCCTACTTAGTACTGCTCTTCATCCTTAATAAGATCCTTTATAAGCCGATCTTTAATATTATAAAGGAGAGAAAAAGGCACACCGAAGAGCCGCTTGAGGACGCCGCCATCATGGAGCGTGACGTTGAGCAGGGTCTCGTTGAGCTTGAGGCCAAGCTAAAGCAAGCCACCATCTCGGCGCAGGAAGAGCGTAGTCAGGAACGCGGTGAAGCCAACAAAAAAGAGCGTGAGATACTGGATAACGCAAAGGCCAAGGCCGCCGAAGAGCTTGAGAAAATGCGTGCCGAGATACAGGGCAACACGGACGCTGCCATAGAAGAGCTTAAGAAAGAAACCGCTGTAATATCAAAGAGCATAGCCGGCAAGATCTTGGGCCGCACGCTTACCGTTCTGCTCCTGCTTTTAGCCATACCGTTTATTCTTCCGGACATAGCCGAGGCTTCCGGCGACACGCCAGCTATGTGGAGGTGGAGGCTCATAAACTTCGCACTTCTTGCCGTGGGTTTCTATATCCTTTGGAAAAAGATCATAAAGGTAGCGCTCAATAAGAAGATACGCGAAATAGAGGGCGCCATCAAGGAAGCCAGGGACGCAAAGGATTTGGCCGATAGCAAGATGGCTGATTATAAGGATAAGGTCAAAAGCCTTGACGCAAAGGTCGAGAGCATAAGGTCGAGGCTCAAGGAAGAGGCCGTTGAAGAGAAAAAACGTATAATAGCAGAGGCCGAGCTCCAGGCCGTACGCATAGCGGAGCAGGCAAAGCTTACAGCCGAGCAGGAAGTGAAAAAAGCTCGCATCGCAATAAGAGAAGAGGTCGCGCTGATCGCAACAGAGGCGGCGTTAGAGATACTTAAAAAAGAGGTCTCTGATAATGACCAGGAACGTTTAGCCAAGGAATACCTTGATAAGATGAGGCTCCAGTAATGAAAAATACAGCACTCGCAAGAAGATACGCCCAGGCGCTGATCGATATCGGCAAGGAAGATAATAACTTTGAGCGCTACGGCAAAGAGATAAGGGATATACTCGCGGTTCTAAGCGGCGATGATAACCTATATAAGGTCCTCCTTAATCCCATGTTCAAACTTGAGGAAAGAGAGGCGCTCGCAGGCGGCATAGCCGATAAGCTTGGTGCAAGCGAGACCGTAAAAAAATTCTTTACCCTGCTCGTAACCTCCGGGAACCTGAGGCTCATTGATGATATAGTCTTAAGCTACGCCAGGCTTGAGGACGAGCTTGCCGGACGCGTAAGGGCAACGATCGTTGCTCCGGGTGAGCTCAGCAAAACCCTGCTTGATGATGTCAAGTCAAGGCTCTCAAAGGAGACAGGCAAAGAGATAGTACTCACATTCGATAAAGACCCGTCGCTTGTCGGCGGTGTTGTGATAAAACTTGGAAACACGGTCCTTGACGGAAGCATCAAGACACAGATAGAGAAGATGAAGGCAGCGCTCACCCAAGGCGCGGCATAATTTTTTATTACCGGTTGTATTGAAGTAAAAACAGACAATGTGAATAAATGCGTCTAAAGAAGAATGACGCGGCATGATAAATAACTTTTAAAAATTATTAACCAAAAGGAGTTTTGAACAATGATTAAAGCCGGCGAGTTAAGCGAACTCATTAAAAGCCAGATAAAAGGCTTTGAAAAAGATATCGACATCGAAGAGGTCGGTACCGTCATAAGTGTCGGGGACGGTATAGCCAGATTATACGGACTTGAGAAGGCCATGGCCGGTGAGCTTATAGAGTTCCCGGGAGGCCTCTACGGCATGGTCCTGAACCTTGAAGAGGATAATGTCGGAGCCGCGCTCTTTGGCTCGGATCAGAACATCAAGGAAGGCGATACCGTTAAGAGAACCGGTAAGATCGTCGAGATCCCGGTCGGTGAAGCTCTTATGGGCAGGGTCGTAAACGCTCTTGGTCAGCCCATCGATGAGCAGGGCCCGATCGAGAGCACGGAAACAAGGCGTGTTGAGGTAAAGGCACCCGACATCGTCGCAAGAAAAAGCGTTCATGAGCCGCTCCAAACCGGACTTAAGGCTGTTGACTCCCTGATACCTATCGGTCGTGGCCAGAGGGAGCTCATAATCGGTGACCGTCAGACAGGTAAAACAGCTGTCGCCATCGATACCATCATAAACCAGAAGGGTCTTGATGTTCAGTGTATATACGTCGCGATCGGTCAAAAGCAGTCAACCGTTGCGCAGATAGTTGAAAAACTCAAACAGCACGGGGCAATGGAGTACACATGTGTTGTCGCGGCCACGGCCTCGGCCTCAGCTCCTTTGCAGTTCATATCACCCTACACGGGCGCGACCATCGGCGAGTACTTCCGTGATAACGGAAAGCACGCGCTCATAGTTTATGATGATCTTTCAAAGCACGCTGTCGCTTATCGCCAGCTTTCGCTCTTGCTTCGTCGTCCTCCGGGCCGTGAGGCATATCCGGGAGACGTTTTCTATCTCCATTCAAGACTTCTTGAGAGGTCAGCTAAACTCAGTGACGCTCTCGGAGGCGGTTCACTTACAGCGCTTCCCATAATCGAAACCCAGGCCGGTGACGTCTCGGCTTATATTCCGACGAACGTTATCTCCATCACTGACGGCCAGATATATCTTGAGAGCGACCTTTTCTACTCGGGCGTGCGTCCGGCCATTAGCGTCGGACTAAGTGTTTCCCGTGTCGGAGGCGCCGCGCAGATCAAGGCCATGAAGCAGGTTGCCGGTACAATGAGGCTTGATCTGGCGCAGTACAGGGAGCTTGCCGCATTCGCTCAGTTCGGAAGTGACCTCGATCCCGCAACGCAGAAACAGCTCGCGCGTGGAGAGAGGCTTGTTGAGATCTTGAAGCAGGGACAGTACGAGCCGCAGAGCGTCACGAAGCAGGTCCTTATAATCTACGCGGCCACCAACGGTTATGTTGATGACTATCCGGTAAGCGTGCTTGGCAGATACGAAGAGGAGCTCTTCAGCTTCTTTGAATCAAGCAAAGCCGATCTTTTGAAGGAGCTTGCCGAGAAGAAGGCATTTGATGACGACCTTAAGGGTAAGATCAACAGCGCGCTTGACGAGCTCAAAGAGCTTTTCGTCGCAGAGTAGGGGCCACACAGGTGGGCTAAGCAGCAGGGTGGGAAGTTAGTAGCCACTGCTTATAGAAAAAGATTTTTTGAAAGGCGGAATTAAGTTATAGATGGCAACATTAAAAGACATACAACGCCGCATAAAAAGCGTTAAGAACACGCAGCAGATAACAAAGGCCATGAAGATGGTCAGTGCCGCGAAACTTCGCCGCGCGCAGGAAGAGATCGTAGCCGCGCGTCCTTATGCGGACAAGATAAGCGATATAGTCGCAAGCCTTTCAGAGAACGTTAAGCACGTTACTCACCCTCTTTTAAATAAAGGCAAGACAGGCAAGGTCGAGCTTATTATCCTGACATCAGACAGAGGCCTTTGCGGTGGATTTAACTCAAACATACTGAGAGCGGCCGAGAGGTTCATAAATGAGAACCCGGAGCTTGAGGTAAGCGTTAACACCATCGGCCGCCGTAGCGTCGATTATTTTAAGAGACGCACTTACAATGTCACGGGGCAAAGGCCGCTTGGAACCAAAAGGCCCGAGTACTCGCTTGCTGAAACGGTCGGGCGTGAGGTGATAGATAATTACACGAACGATATCTCGGACGAGACCTATATTATATACGGTGAGTTCATAAGTGCGATGACGCAGGAGACGGTCGTTAAAAAACTCTTGCCTGTCGTAACCGAGGACGAAGAAAAAGAGTCAGAGGAAAAAAGTGCAATGGATGGTGGCTTTCTCTTCGAGCCTGACGAGGAAGGCGTTTTGGACAGCCTGCTTCCGAAGTACGTAGAGGTTCAGATCTTTAGAGCCATCCTTGAGAGCAGCGCGAGTGAGCATGGCGCCAGAATGACGGCCATGGAGAGTGCATCAAGGAACGCCTCCGATATGATAGACAAACTTACGCTCATTTACAACCGTGCGCGTCAGGCTGCTATTACTAAGGAGCTTATGGAGATTATAGGCGGGGCAGAAGCCCTTAAAGGTTAACATTATAATGATTATGAAAATTCAACGGAGGTTTATTTAAAATGGGAGAGCAGGTTACTGGAAAGATAACACAGGTCATCGGGCCTGTACTTGACATAGTGTTTCCGCCGGGGAAGCTACCGGCGATATTTAACGCTGTAAAGGTCACTAACCCGGCTATCAGCGATGAGGAATGGAACCTTATCGTGGAGGTCGCACAGCACACAGGAGAGAACACGGTGCGTTGCATAGCCATGGACGCGACAGAGGGTCTAGTTCGAGGCACCAAAGCCGTGGACACAGGCGCACCTATCCAGATACCGGTCGGAGCGGGTGTCCTTGGAAGGATCATGAACGTTATAGGAGAGCCGGTCGATGAGGCGGGTCCCATTAAAAGTGATATAAGGAAATCTATCCACAGAGAGCCGCCGAGCTTTGCCGATCAGAGCACCACGCAAGAGGTCTTTGAAACAGGCATCAAGGTCGTTGATCTCATGACACCTTACCTGAAGGGTGGTAAGATCGGACTCTTCGGAGGAGCCGGAGTCGGCAAGACCGTTCTTATTATGGAGCTTATCAACAACGTCGCCATGCAGCACGGCGGATACTCCGTTTTTGGCGGAGTTGGAGAGAGAACAAGGGAAGGTAACGACCTTTGGGAAGAGATGAAGGAGAGCGGTGTTATAGACAAGGCCGCGCTCATTTACGGACAGATGAACGAGCCTCCGGGGGCCAGAGCTCGCGTCGCATTGACAGCTCTTACCGCCGCGGAGTACTTCCGTGACGAAGAGGGTCAGGACGTGCTTCTCTTTATCGATAACATATTCCGTTTTGTTCAGGCAAACTCCGAGGTCTCGGCGCTCTTGGGTCGTATCCCGAGTGCTGTTGGATACCAGCCAACACTCTCAACCGACGTTGGTGGACTTCAGGAACGTATCACCTCCACAAAAAAGGGTTCTATCACATCGGTCCAGGCCATTTATGTTCCTGCCGATGACCTTACAGACCCCGCGCCTGCAACAACATTTGCGCATCTTGACGCGACAACGGTTCTTTCTCGCCAGATCGCGGAGCTTGGTATATACCCGGCTGTCGACCCGCTCGACTCAACCTCAAGGATCCTTGATCCTCAGGTCGTTGGTGAAGAGCATTATAATACGGCCCGTCGTGTTCAGCAGATACTTCAGAAGTACAAAGAGCTTCAAGACATTATCGCCATCCTCGGTATGGACGAGCTCGGCGAAGAGGATAAGCTGGTTGTCTCCAGAGCTAGAAAGATCCAGAGGTTCCTCTCTCAGCCGTTCTTCGTTGCACAGCAGTTCACAGGAGCCGCCGGAAAGTACGTCGCAATTAAAGACACCATAAAGGGCTTTAACGAGATAGCCGACGGCAAGCATGATGATATTCCGGAGCAGGCCTTCTACATGGTCGGCACCATAGAAGAGGCTCTTGAAAGAGCCGAGAAGATGCGCAACGAATAGCTGTCACGGACAGCTATTAATGGTTGTGTAGCTTGGTTAGTTTAAGTAAGGATTGGTGGCTCTTAAAGTTTGTAGTCACTGTGTAAATAAAAAACGGCCATAGACCGTTTTGATGGTTGTGCCAATGTCGGGCAACAAATAAATTTAAGTTATACGGGAATGAGATAAAATGGCGGAAAAATTTTTATTAGAGATCGTTACACCCAAAAGGCTTCTTTTTTCCGAAGAGGTCGAGACAGTCACGGTGCCCGGTGTGGACGGAGAGTTCGGTGTCTTAATGGAGCACACTCCTTTGATAACGCCGCTTAAGCCGGGCGAGTTATCCTATGTCTCAGAAGGTGGTGAGGTCACCTCGCTTGCCATAAGCACCGGCTACGCGGAGGTCTTGCCTGATAAGACGACCATACTTGTTTCCAGTGCCTTTACGGCAGATGAAATAGACGTATCAGTGGCCGCGGAAGAGCTAAGCAGCGCCGAAGAGGCTTTAAGCTCAGCCGAAAAGGACTCGGTCGAGGCAACACGGCTTGAGAATGCCGTTGACCTGGCCAAGGCAAAGATAGCGGTAACGGAGAAGGTCAAACACTAATATTTTTTTAAATGGAAATCAGAAAGGCCCCGCACAATTGTGCAGGGCCTTTTTTAGTTTCAATAAGTTATGAGAGGCTAACCCTTCGGTGAGATGGCGATCTTCGCTTTGCCGTCCTTTATGTAGACCTTGAGGTTAACGTCCTTTGCGCCGTGTGACTGAGCGATCTTCTGCTTCTGCGCTTCAAGGTTCTTCTTCATAGTCTCAAAAGAGAGGCCCTGGATGTTCTCGTTACATTGCTTTCTCGCCTCAATATAGCTGTTGAAGACGTCCTTGATAGCGTCGTCGTCCTTGCTTGGCGTGCTCTTTTTCGGCACGGCATTGGCTACGGAGTTCGTTGGCGGCTTGCTGCCCATGGCTCCGCCACCGGCCCTACGGTCATAGCGGCCCTCTTCTATGAGTTTTAGTATCCTTGTCCAGTACTGCTTCAAAGTGTTGTACTTTGCGACCATGTTGTTAAAGCGGAACTTCAAGGCCGTGTTGCTCAGATGCTGGGTACTGTAGCGTCTGATGACCCTCTCCACATCTTCGCGGTCCCTTAAAGGCTCCCTTGGAACGATCCTGGCAAAGTACTTCTCGTAGGATATCTTTAGCTGTGCTATGTTCGTGTCGAGCTGAGATATCTCAGCTATCATTGTTCTTGTGTCCATTCGTCTATTTTAACAGAAATCCATCACTTTTGTAAATATCTTTAAATAGCTCTCAGAGCCCCTGATCGTGTAGAAGCACCTTGACTACCGAAGCCCTTATATTATATGCTTTTTATTCATGAAAAACTTATCCGCCATAGTACTTGCAGCCGGAAAAGGCACACGCATGAAGAGCAGTCACCCGAAGCTCGTACATGAGATCTGCGGGGTGCCGATGATATATTATCCTCTAAAGGTGCTTGGAGAGCTGGGATGCAAGAATACGGTTTGCCTGACCGGGCATGGCTCGGAGGCCGTAAGGGAAGCCGTATCAATGTTACCCTTGAAAAAACAGCCGGCATTTACCCTCCAGCGTGAACAGCTTGGAACGGGCCACGCCGTAAAGATAGCATTCAAGGCGCTAAAAGGAGCAGGCACAGGCGACGTGCTGATACTCTCCGGTGACGTGCCTCTCATAAAAAAAGATACCCTGAAAAAGTTTATAACCGCACACAGGAGAAAAAAGGATACAGCGCTTTCTTTTATTACCGTGGATATCGGTGACGGAAAAGGTTATGGCAGGGTCATAAGGGACAGTAGAGGCGAGCTTATATCCATAACGGAAGATAAGGACCTTCTCCCAACGCAGAGACATATCGGTGAGATAAACTCAGGGATATACATCGCTAAAGCACAGTTCCTTAAAAAGTATCTTCCAAAGATAAAGAACAAGAACGCGCAGAAAGAGTATTACCTGACGGATCTCGTTTCGCTTGCGCTCCGCGACAAGCTCAATGTTCAGACCTTTCTGCATGGCGACCCCTATGAGCTGAGGGGGATCAATGACAGACTTGATCTTAGCATGGTCGAGGAGCTCTTAAGGGATGAGATAAGGGAGAAGCATATGCGAAGTGGGGTTACCATGATAGACCCCTTTAACACATATATAGAGTCGTTAGTTAAGATAGGCAGTGATGTTGTGCTTGAGCCGAACACCTATATCGAAGGCACGAGTGTTATAGGGACTGATTGTAGGATAGAGGCCGGTGTTAAGATCACGGACTCTGTTATAGGCAGCGGCTCACATATAAAGAGCGGCTCCATAATAGAATCCTCTGTCATAAAGAAAGACGTCACAATAGGCCCGCTCGCAAGGCTGCGTCCCGAGAGTGTTATCGATGACGGCGCGAGGATAGGTAACTTTGTCGAGATAAAAAAATCAAAGATAGGTAAAGGCTCTAAGGCCGGTCACCTTAGCTACATCGGGGATTCAATAATAGGGAAAAATGTCAACATAGGCGCGGGTGTTATAACCTGCAACTATGACGGTGTGAAAAAGTATATAACGATCATTGAGGATAATGTTTTTGTCGGTAGCGACTCACAGCTTGTGGCACCAATAAGGATAGGCAAGGGCTCCTATATCGGAAGCGGCTCGACGATCACGAAGGACGTGCCTGCCGAGGCGCTTTCTTTAACAAGGGGAGAGCAGAGGACCATAAAAGACTGGGCCAAGTTAAGGTTGAAGGCGAAAAAAGTTAAGAAGAGGAATAAATAAAAAAATGTGCGGAATAGTTGGATACGTTGGAGGTAGGGTCGCTCAGGATGTAATACTGGAGGGTCTGAAGCGTCTTGAGTACAGGGGCTACGACTCGGCCGGTGTCGCCACTATCTTTGAAGGTAAGCTCAATATAAAACGCAGCGAAGGTAAGCTTGAAAAGCTTGCAACGAAACTCAAGAAGAGTCCTCTCAAGGGCAGCGTCGGAATAGGGCACACAAGGTGGGCAACACATGGCCGGCCGACAGAGGCCAACGCGCACCCTCATAAGGAAGGCGACGTTGCCGTTGTGCATAACGGTATAATAGAGAACTACATGGAGCTTCGTGAGGAGCTTAAGAGCGAGGGCGCCAAGTTCAAGAGCGAGACCGACACGGAGATACTCTCGCACCTTATCCATAGGGAAATTAAAAAAGGACACACGCTTGAGGATTCCGTCAGGGCGGCTATAAAGTACGTTAAGGGAACCTACGCGCTTGCCGTGGTAAGTGCCAAGGAGCCTGAAAGGATCGTTGCCGCCAGCTATGATTGTCCTCTTGTGGTCGGCTTTGCCAAGAACGAGGCCGTTATCTCATCCGATGTGCTGGCCATCCTGGAGATAAGCGATCAGGCTATATTCTTAAGCGACGGAGAGGTCGTCACGGTCACCAGGGACAGCGTTGACGTTACCAACCTTGACGGGGTAGGGGTCACGAAAACACCCCGCCGTATCGACTGGAGCCCTGTCATGGCGGAGAAGGACGGTTACCGTCACTTCATGCAAAAGGAGATCTTCGAGCAGCCAAGAGCCGTAACCGACACCTTCAGGGGCCAGGTCATGGAGGAAGAAGGCGATATCTTCTTTGAGGACTTCGATCTTGATCTTGATAGTATCGATCGCATATATTTGATAGCCTGCGGCACTTCGTGGCACGCGGCACTGGTCGGAAAGTTCCTGCTTGAGGAGTACTTCAACGTACCTGTCGAGGTGGATCTCGCAAGCGAGTTCCGCTACCGTAAGCCTCTTGTCGGAAAGAACACACCTGTCATAGCCATCTCCCAGTCAGGTGAGACCGCCGATACGCTTGCCGCCATAAAAGAGGTCAGCCGCCGGGGCGCGCCGATCATCTCCATCTCGAACGTTGTTGAGAGCAGTATCAGCAGGGTCAGCGATATCGGGATGTTTACCCATGCGGGTCCTGAGATAGGGGTCGCGTCCACAAAGGCCTTTACCGCGCAGCTAACCTCGCTCTTCATGCTCACCCTTTATCTTGGCCGCAGAAAGGGTCTGATAGATTCGGCCCTGGGTCGAGAGTTCATTCAGGAGCTTGTTCGTGTGCCCGGAAAGATAGAGAAGGTCCTTTCACTTGATGATGAGATAGCGAAGCTGTCCAAGAAATATTTTCACGCAACCGACTTTCTCTATCTCGGTCGGGGAATTAACTACCCGATAGCCCTTGAAGGAGCATTGAAGCTCAAGGAGCTAAGCTACATTCATGCCGAGGGATATCCGGCAGGCGAGATGAAGCACGGCCCCATAGCTTTGGTAGACGAGGAGCTTCCCATAGTGGTTCTCGCTCCCAGAGATAGGTATTATCCGAAGATACTCTCCAACATGGAGGAGGCGAAGGCAAGGGGCGGGCGCATCATAGCGATCGTTAGCGAAGGCGACACGGACGCTAAAAAGATAGCGGATGACTTCATAGAGATCCCTCACACGCCGCATTACCTCATGCCCATTGTCATGACGATACCGCTGCAGATGCTGGCCTATCACATAGCTGTTCTTAAAGGCACAGACGTTGACCAGCCGAGAAACCTGGCCAAAAGCGTCACGGTCGAGTAATTAAAGTCAAAAATCTATGATGGAAGAATTATTCAATAACACAAACTTCGCAGTGCTAGCGATAGCGGCGTACCTTATCGGTGCCATACCTTTTGGTATTGTTGTGGCACGGATGCTCGGAGGGACAGACCCGAGAAGCAAGGGGAGCGGCAACATAGGCGCAACAAATGTCGCGAGGACCTCCGGCAAAGCGGCCGGCGCGCTGACGCTTTTGCTTGACGTGGTGAAAGGAGCGCTGCCGGTTATAGCGGTAAAGTACTTATTCGGTTATAACGATATGGGGATGGCGTTTATCGGTCTTGCGGCATTCTCGGGACATATTTTCCCTGTATACCTTAAGTTCAGGGGCGGCAAGGGGGTCGCAACGGCAAGCGGTGTTTTTCTTGCGACGATACCCGTGGCATTTTTCATTGGAGCGGGAGTATTCTTTTTGATTGTCATGGTCACGAGATACGTCTCGCTCGGCTCCGTTACTTCCTCTCTTTCCGTGCCGATCGCGGCCTTTCTGCTTGGCTATGACAGCTGGTACGTCCTCCTCGGAGCGGCGGTATTTGTCTTGATAAGTATTAAGCATGTTGGTAATATACAGAGGCTTCTTAGCGGAACGGAAAACAGATTCAAATAATACCTCCTTTCCCTCAGCCTTCAAGGCTGGTTAAAAAATAGGCAATATCTCGTAATATGCTCCTTTTTTAGGCTCAAAGCGAACCTCAAATGTAACGTAACATCTTGATATAGTTGGTTCTTTTGTTTAGGCATGCTTCTTGCAATATTTAATGTGGTATTCGGTTAAAGTACCGTAGATGGAGGTAAAATGAAAAAAGTAGAGGCAATAATAAAACCATTTAAGCTTGATGACGTTAAAGAGGCCTTGAGCGAGATAGGCATCCAGGGCATAACCGTGACCGAGGCAAAGGGCTTTGGGCGGCAGAAGGGGCACACCGAGCTCTATCGTGGCGCCGAGTATGTGGTGGATTTTCTGCCCAAGGTAAAGTTAGAGATAGTCATAAAGGATGACATGGTCGTTGATGTCGTAAACACCATTGTTGAGTCAGCCAAGACCGATAGAATAGGTGATGGTAAGGTTTTTGTCTTCCCCGTAGAAGAGGCGGTAAGAATAAGGACCAACGAGAGAGGCGAAGACGCTCTTTAGGATAATTTTTTTAAAAAAGAGCTGAATAGAAGGGCGGGTACGCCCAATAGATTATTATAATTAAACACTCAAAGAGGAGGAGAGAGGATAAAATGACACCGAAAGAAGTATTGAAGCTGGCAGAAGAAAAGAATATCAGGATGATCGATCTTAAGTTCATGGACTTTATCGGCATCTGGCAGCACTTTACGATACCAATAAGCGAATTGAACGAGGATCTTTTTGAGGATGGTCAGGGCTTTGACGGCTCAAGCATGCGCGGATGGCAGCCGATTCACGCTAGCGACATGATAGTCATCCCGGACCCTACAACAGCCATAGTAGACCCCTTCATGGAGGTTCCTACACTAAGCCTTATATGCAACATCTTCGATCCTATCACAAAAGAGCCATACTCAAGGGATCCGCGCAACATAAGCATGAAGGCTGAAGCCTACCTTAAAAGTACAGGCATCGGCGACACGGCCTACATCGGTCCCGAGCCGGAGTTCTTTATCTTTGATGATATCCGTTACAGTGAAGGCGCTGATCACAGCTTCTACTTTCTCGATTCAGAGGAAGGTACATGGAACACAGGACGTGACGAGGGCCCTAACCTTGGATACAAGCCGCGCCATAAGGAAGGCTACTTCCCCGTACCGCCAACCGACAGCCAGCACGACCTGAGGACCGAGATGGTCCTCGCTCTTGAGCAGGTCGGCATCAGGGTCGAGTGTCAGCACCACGAGGTCGCGACAGCCGGACAGGCCGAGATAGACATGCGCTTCGAGCCGCTCCTTAAGATGGGCGATCAGCTTCAGTGGTTCAAGTACATAATAAAGAACGTCGCGCGTCGCTGGAACAAGACGGTAACCTTTATGCCAAAGCCGGTCTTTAACGACAACGGCACGGGCATGCACACACATATCTCTATCTGGAAAGACGGCGACCCGCTCTTTGCAGGTGACGGGTATGGCGGCATGAGTGAGATGGGCCTGCACTTCATAGGCGGGGTTTTGAAGCACGCGAGAGCCTTGAACGCTTTCACGAACCCTTCGACCAACAGCTATAAGAGGCTTGTCCCGGGCTTTGAGGCACCGATAAACCTTGCATATTCAAGCCGTAACCGTTCGGCATCCATCAGGATACCGATGTACTCAAGCTCACCAAAGGCAAAGAGGATAGAGCTAAGGTTCCCTGATCCGTCATGCAACGGATACCTTGCCTTCTCGGCGATTCTCATGGCGGGCCTTGACGGGATACAGAACAAGATGGATCCGGGTGATCCGCTTGATAAGGACATTTACGGTCTTAGCCCTGAGGAGCTTAAGAGTATCCCGAGTGCAGCAGGTTCACTCGAAGAGGCGCTTGCCGCTCTTAAAGATGACCATGAGTTCCTCCTGAAAGGCGACGTCTTCACTCAGGACGTAATCGATACATGGATAAACTATAAGACGGAGAAAGAGGTGCAGCCTGCTAAATTAAGGCCTACACCGTACGAGTTCGCCCTATACTACGATTGCTAAATTATCAGTAATGTAGAAAGCCCCGCCCTTTGTATGATAAAGGTGCGGGGCTTTTTTATTTGTATAAAAGTTTTATTCTTCGTACTTTAAAAAAAAGAGCTACTTAAAGTTTCTTTATATTTTTTATCACATCGGTCGTGCTTCTGCCCTTTGCGAGTGTGATCCGCCGTACCTTGCCGCCGTAGCTCTTTAAAAGGTCTTCCCCAACGATGCTTCCCTTCTTCCAGTCCGCTCCCTTGACCAGAATATCCGGTCTTATCTTTTCAATAAGCTTGATCGGGGTGTCGTCCCCAAAGGGCACGACGTAATCAACGCTCAATAGAGCACTTAGTACCTCGGCGCGGTCCGCTTCCGTATTGATCGGTCTCTTAGGGCCCTTGATCTTTCTAACGCTCTTGTCGGTGTTTAAACCCACAACGAGGATGTCGCCGAGCGACTTTGCCTTCTTAAGATAGCGCACGTGTCCGGCGTGAAGGATGTCAAAGCAGCCGTTCGTGAAGACGAGCTTCTTTCTTCTGCGTTTTGTTTTAAGCTCCCTTAGGAGCGTTGTTAAAGATATTTTTTTGCCCATGAGTTGCTGTTTTATGCTCCTATGTATTATTTATTAATTACTGTAAGTACTTTGACCAGAGTGAGCAAGTAATGCTTACCCATGAGTTGCTGTTTTATGCTCCTATAGTTTATTTGTAAATCATTGTAAGTGCCTTGAACAGGGTGAGTAAATAATGCTTTCCCGTCTTAAAAAATTATCATACAAGAGCTGTTCTTGCAACCGTTACGGCGATGACATCGCTTGCACCGGCACTCATGAGCTCCTTTGCGGATTCACTCAGGGTAGCCCCTGTTGTGTAGACATCGTCTATTATGATTATCTTCTTATCCTTGATCGCGGCGGCATTGGTAACGCCAAAGGCGTTCTTAACATTCTCAACTCTCTCCTTAGGCGTAAGCTCCACCTGAGGGGTCGTGTCCCGTACCCTCATAAGTGTTTTGTAATCGAGGCTGAGGGAAAGGCTCTTTGAGAGTCGGCGCGCGAGCATGAGCGACTGGTTGAACCCCCTCTTTTTGAGCCTTCTCTTGTGCAGGGGCACGGGCATGATAATGACATCAGCCGAGGCATTGGCAAGGCTTGATACAAGGCTCTGTGTAAGGAGCGCGAGCGGAAGGGAGAACTCGGTTTGGTTGTGGTACTTGAATCTCGTGATGGCTTTACGTATATTGCCGTCATAAACGCATGCGCTCCGCGCGGTTGAGAAAGACCTCGAGATCTTTTTAGCTTCTTTTATGCATAATGAGCAAAGGTTTTTTGAGTGGATCGTGCCTGTGAATGGTGTCTGGCACCTGTCACAGTGTGGCGAGGCGGGAGGGGTAAACTCAACGCTGCACGCAGAGCAGAAGCCTACCGAATAGCCAACAACGGCGCATAACGGACATGTGTGCGGCACTATTATATCGGCTATGGCGCTTAAAAGTTTTAAGGTTCGCATAAGGTCGTCACCAGAAGAGTGAAGATAGAATACACTTTATTTGGTTTTTATCCTGTGTTATTATAACAAATCACTGGAAGCACACAGTAATTATTTTATGGCGATATTTGGATTAAAGGAAAGACTTCAGAGGACACACAACGCGCTCTTTGGCGGTGTAACCGATGCGATAAAGCGTGGTGTCTCAAAAGAAGAGATGCTTGAGGGGCTTGAGGAAAGTCTCATAGCGGCTGATGTGGGTGTTGCCACCTCGCTTGAGATAGTTGAGAGCTTGAGGAGCAAAGGCAAGGTCAGCGAAGAAGTGCTTCAGCTTGCTATAAAGGAAGCGCTCTATGAGAAGATAAAGAACTCGGAAGCTCCTCTTAGCGTGCCCACCGATGTAAAACCTTTTGTGGTTATGGTGTTGGGTGTTAATGGTGTAGGTAAGACCACGACCATAGGTAAACTCGCAAAGTATTTTTCGGATAGGCAAAAGAGCGTTCTTCTCGGTGCCGGCGACACCTTCCGTGCCGCGGCAACGGAGCAGCTGGAGCTTTGGGGCAAGCGGGTCAAGTGTCCTGTTATAAAACATGGCCACGGCGGAGACCCGGGAGCTGTTGCTTTTGATGCGATGCGTTCTGCGAAGGCAAAGGGCACGGATGTTGTTCTGCTGGATACCGCAGGAAGGCTTCACACAAAGGTAAACCTCATGGAGGAGCTTAAGAAGGTCGTACGTGTTATGGATCGCGAGGTACCGGGCGCGCCGCATGAGAAGCTGCTCGTTGTTGACGGAAGCACGGGTCAGAACGCGGTGAGTCAGGCCAAGCTTTTCAATGATGCTGTCGGGATAACCGGGCTCATCGTAACAAAGCTTGACGGCACGGCCAAAGGTGGTGTTATAATACCTCTTGCGGCTGAACTTGATATCCCCATACGCTTTATAGGCGTTGGAGAGGGTGAGCGAGACCTGCAGGAGTTTTACGCGAGAGATTTTATAGATGCTTTGATATAGTACGGCCTCTTTAAACAACTGGGAATATGAGTATGAGCGAGAAAGAAAAATTTACTCCGGAGGGAGAGCACAGCCTCTTAAGGCCTAACCGGAGAACGGACCTCAGGTTAGACCTGCTTGTCCTTGAGGTAAAGGGCGTCTCGGAGAGCGGTGTTTTTTTCGGTTACGCTAAAAACTTGAGCGGAACGGGAATGTTTGTTGCCACCGTCAATCCCAGAGCTGTCGGGGAAAACTTTACCGTATCCTTTACCCTTCCCTTCGAGCCTTTTGTTGCGGTCAGTAGCCTCTGCCGTGTCGCATGGACAAGGGAGTTCGATCCGGAGAAAGGCGGAAGCCCTGGCATGGGTCTAAAGTTCCTTGATATGGATTATAAAGCAAAGAGTGCTATCGAGAGGTGGATCGCAGGCGAGGACGGGTAAAAAGAGGGATTGAAGTTTAAGAAGTAACGCGATTAATGGTGGCTTCTACTTCTTTATTAGCGTTAACATGAATTAAATGAACTTCAGGATGTTGATTCCCGGAAACTTAGAAACTTTAGTTCTTTATCGTCCAGCTCGTCTTTCCCGCCGCGTCTTCAAGCACAACGCCTTTCTCCAGTAAGCCGTCCCTTATCTTGTCAGCCAGCTGAAAATCTTTTTCTCTTCTCGCTGTATTGCGTTCATTGATCAGGCGCTCTATCTCAATCGGGTCAACCCCGGCCATGCTTTTCTTTTCATCAAAGTACTCCGAGGGTTTCTTCTCGAATATACCAAGGAACGAGTCGGCCTCTTTTATGAGGGCAAGGGTAACGGACAATATTGTCCTGGCATCCTTGTCGTTTGAATCGAGGACCTTGTTGGCGTTCTGCGCTTCTTCGAAAAGTTTTCCAATGGCTGCCGCCGTGTTGAAGTCGTCGTCCATGGCCGCTTTGATAGGCTTTAGTTTTTCATCAAGTCTTGCCGCGTCCGCATCTTCGGCGCTTGCTGCCGGGCACTCCTCTTCTATGCGATAAAGCACCCTGAAAAGCCTCTCGGCTTTTGCCTCGGACTCCTTCAGTGTGTCAGGGCCGTACTCAATGGGTGAGCGGTAGTGGCTTGAGAGAAGGAAGAGGCGTATGGCCTCGGGCGTGTAGCTCTTGAGTGCTTCCTGAATGTTAAGTATGTTACCGAGAGATTTGCTCATCTTTTCCTTCTCGATATTAACGAAGCCGTTATGAAGCCAGTGCTTGGCGAATGGTTTTCCTGTTGCCGCCTCGCTTTGAGCTATCTCATTTTCGTGGTGAGGGAATACAAGGTCTCGCCCGCCGCCGTGTATGTCTATTGTCTCGCCAAGGTGCTTTAAGCACATGGCCGAGCACTCGATGTGCCAGCCTGGCCGGCCGCTGCCCCACGGGCTCTCCCAGCTCGGCTCATTTGGCTTGCTGTTTTTCCAGAGAGCGAAGTCGAGCGGGTCTTCTTTTTTGTTGTCCACCTCTACGCGCGCGCCGCTCTCAAGCTCTTCAATGTTCTTGCCAGACAACTTTCCGTAGCCTTGAAAATTCCTTACCCGGTACATTACGTCGCCCTCGGCCTCATAAGCGTAATCTTTTTCTATAAGCTTTTCTATGATGGAGATTATCTCTTCCATCGTCTCGGTCGCCTTTGGGCGGATGCTTGGGACGGAGACCATGAGAGAGGCCATGTCCTTATCGTAAGCCTCAATGTAACGCTCGGCGAGTTCCTTTGAGGTAACGCCTTCTTCAAGGGCACGCTTGATTATTTTATCGTCGATATCCGTGTAGTTCTTTGTGTATGTTACCTCAAAGCCAAGGTACTTCAGGTACCGGTACACGACATCAAAGCTAACAGCGCTCCGAGCGTGACCTATGTGGCTCAGGTCATAGACCGTCGGACCGCAGACATACATGCCTACTTTGTTTTCTTTGATGGGTTTGAACTCGTCTTTATTGCCTGTAAGTGTGTTGTAGACCTTAAGCACCGCTATTTTCTCCTAAATGTTCTTTTATTCTCTTCAGCACTTCATCCCGGCCGAGAAAGTTTATGACCTCTAAAAGTTCGATGCCGGAGGTGCTGCCCGTGAGGGCGGCCCTGATGGGGCCGTAAAGTGAGCGGCCTTTCTTGCCGCTCTTTACACTAACATCTTTTGCTATCTCTTTCCAATTGTCACTGCCAAGCGAGGTCGAAGCTTCTATCGCCTTCATGAACTCTCTGTTTACCATGCGCGAGTCGGCATCTTCAAGAACTGTCTTCGCTTCTTCCGTGCGTACATTGCCGCCTATGAGGTTCGAAACAAGTATCTTAATACTCTCTATGAGGCCGCAGTTGCTCTTGACCGCAGCTATGGCAAGCTCAAGTTTTTCCGCGTCAGTGTCAGGGAAGTCATTCTTTATAAGAGCGGCGAGGTATGCGTTGTCGGCTCCGGAGATAGCATCCTTATTGTACCTCTTGAGCGTATCTCTGTTAAAGGATGAAGGAGAGCTTGAGATCCTGCTCAGTGAGAAGATATCAATGAGTTTCATTATCGAGATGTACTCATCCCCTGGGGCCCAACCGAGCCGGGCCGTTGCGTTTATAATTGCACTTGGAAGATATCCTTCATCACGCAGGCTCTTTATCGAGAAAGAGTCATCTCGTTTACTTAAGATCTTTTTGTCCTCGCCCAAAACAAGCGGGAGGTGCGCGTAATCCGGGACCTTAAGCCCAAGCGCTCTTTGTATCATGATCTGCCTGGGGGTGTTGGAGATATGGTCCTCGCCGCGTATAACATCCGTTATGCCCATGAGCGGGTCGTCAATGGCAGCGGCAAAGTTGTATGAGGGCAGAGAATCGGTGTCGAGCAGTATGAAGTCGCCTATGTCCTTTGAGAGAAAGGTGATCTTCCCCTTAACCTTGTCCTCGAATGTTATTTCGCTAAGTCCGCATAAATTAACGTCAAGTCGCAGTACGTGGGGCAGGTCAAGGTTCTTTACGCTTTTGCATTTTCCGTCATAGCGTGGAGGTTTGCCTGCCCGCTTCTGCTCATTGGTAAGCTCCTTGAGCCTGTCCTTTGTGCAGTAGCAGTGATATGCTTTGCCGGAGCCGAGGAGTTTTCCGGCGTGATCAAGGTATATGGAGTTACGCTCCGACTGGCGGTAGGGTGAGAAGCGCCCATCCTTTGAAGGCCCTTCGTCAGGGTTGATCCCAAGCCACTCAAGGTCTTCCAGTATCGCATCCTCAAGCTCTATGCGTGAGCGTGCTTTGTCGGTGTCTTCGATCCTGAGTATGAATTTTCCGCCGTTGTGTTTGGCGTAGAGGTAGTTAAAGAGCGCGGTCCTTACGCTGCCTATATGGAGAAGCCCTGTGGGGCTTGGTGCGAACCTTGTTCTAGTCGTCATTGTTTTTATTCTGCGGCCTCTATGAGCGCGATCGCGTGAGCGGCTATCGCCTCGCCACGGCCCGTAAAACCAAGGCCCTCCTCGGTGGTTGCTTTAACGTTTATCATGTCAGCTGCGGTTCCAAGCGCTTTCGCCACGTTATCCCGCATCATAGGGATGTGAGGCAAAAGCTTCGGCGCTTCACAGACGATCGTCGAGTCGATGTTCATAACCTTATAACCCTTGTCCCGGACAAGTTTGTAGGCGCTCTTTAAGAGCTCTATGCTTGAGGCGTCTTTGTACTTATCATCCGAGGGTGGAAAGTGAGTGCCTATATCTCCAAGGGCCGCCGCACCGAGAAGCGAATCGGTTATGGCGTGCAGCAGAACATCCGCGTCCGAGTGGCCGAGCAGTCCCTTTGGGTTATCTATCGTAACGCCGCCAAGCACAAGGCTTCGCCCTTCGGTCAGCCTGTGTACATCGTATCCGTGTCCTATTCTCATTGTATTAGATTACTTTATTATGAGCGTTAAAGGCAAGTAAATTAAGGATTCTCAAAGAAGGCATTGGCAAGCACGAGGTCTTCCTCGGTGGTTATCTTGATGTTGCGGTAGTTCCCGGGGACGACCTTTACTTTGGCGCCTGTCCGCTCGACCAAAGAGGCACAGTCTGTTGAGGTTGCGTTGCTTGAGAGTTTGTAGGCGTTCCTGATCAAATCTGCTTTGAAGGCCTGAGGTGTCTGGACGGCTATGAGCGATGCCCGGTGCAGGGTTTTTTCAACAAACCCGTCTTCAGTGGTCTTTATCGTATCCTTTGGCATAACACCGGTTATGGCGGCACCGAACCGGAGAGCGGAGTCGATCGTATCCTTGATCATCGTTTCATCTATGAAGGGCCTTGCGCCGTCGTGCACCAGAACGATATCAATATCATCAGGAACTTCACTTAATGCAAGCCGCACGCTCTCTTCGCGCTCCGCTCCCCCTGCGATGACCTTCGCGACCTTCTTTATATTGAAGCTTTCAACAATGTCCTTCTTGCAGAACTCAATGTCGTCCTTTGAGACAGCTACTATTATCGAGTCGATAAGAGGTGAGGAGTCGAGGGCTTTAAGTGTTATGGCAAGTACCGGCGTGGTGCCGAGTTTTAGAAAATTCTTTTTAACCCCGCCCATGCGTTTGCCCAGACCTGCAGAGGGAACTATGGCTGTTGTTCTTATCATCTCGTTTTTATTTGTTCCTTCGGGTATCTTCAAGTTGTGGTCTTGGCTGGGTAGAGGGCTTGATCGTTCTTAGACCTTCAGGGCCGGGCTGTTTATTGACTTTATCTTTGACTTTGCTTCGGGAAGCCTTGAAAAGATCATTCGCCCGCTCGTTGTCTGGAGTATGCTTGTTATGACGACGGTAACGTTCTTGCCGACAAGGCTCCTGGCATTGTCTATTACGACCATCGTGCCGTCGTCAAGGTAGCTTACGCCCTGGCCCGGCTCTTTTCCTTCGCTTACAACCTCCATCTGCAGGGTCTCACCCGGCATGACCACAGGCTTAAGTGAACTTGCCAGAGCATTGATGTTCAGCACCTCGACCCCGTTCAAGCTCGCGACCTTCGTAAGGTTGATGTCGTTGGTGAGGATAAAGGATTTCTGCTTTTTAGCGAGCGCCACGAGCTTCATGTCTACCTCCGAGATATCAGGAAAGTCCTCATCCAGGATCGTAATGGTCACCATCTTGTCGTTCTTGAGTTTTTCCAGTATGTCGAGGCCGCGTTTGCCCCTTACTTTTTTTAGCTGGTCCTGACTGTCGGCTATGTACTGGATCTCTCCGAGTACGAAGCGGGGGACCAGAAAGTTTCCTTTTATGAAGCCTGTCTTGCAAACCTCGGCGATCCTGCCGTCTATTATAATGTTAGTGTCAATGACGAATTTTTGACCCTTGCCTTGACCTTCTACGTCCCAGAGCTTTATGCCGAGCTCCTTGAACTCGTCACCTTTCTGCATGCCGATGCTGAGCCCTATGTATCCTATAACGCAGTTAGTGAAGGCGTAGGCGGATATTTCGAGGTAGGGGTTGTTGACAAGGAACTTCGTGAATGGGTATGTAATAAGGTTGGCGACAATGAGTCCCGCTATAAGTCCCAGAGCTCCTCCTATGAGGACCCTTAAAGGGGTTGAGTGGACCCTTTCCTCGAACCTGAGTGCCACAAGAGCTATCAGGAGGCCGCTCACAAAACCAACATAAGCTACTCCCTCATTCTCTACGATCTGGTTAAGTATCAGGTACCCTGTGGTTGAAGCAAATATGATAAGAAGAAGACGGGATAGGACGGACATATTAAGATTACTTTCTCTTAAGTGTAGCTACTTGATCTTAAGTTTCATTATTTTGTCGAGTTCAGCCTCGATCTTTTCCTCTTTGATCTTTTTTGCGACAGAGAGTTCCTTTACGAGGAGCGTACGGGCGGTATCGAGCATTCTTCTTTCACCGAAGGATAGCTCTTTGCCGTGTTTCAGGATGTACAGGTCGCGCAGAACGGTTGCGACTTCCATTACGCATCCTGTCTTTATCTTCTCCGTGTACTCCCGGTAGCGTCTGTTCCAGGTCTGGTTGTCTACGTCGCAGCCTTTATGATCTTTAAGTATTTTGTAGACCTTTGGGACCATGGACTTCTTCATGATCTTTCTAAGACCTACGCCGGCGGCGTTTGTGGTAGGAACCATTATGGTCGCGTCATTGCCCATAACTTTAAGGACGTAGAATGACAGGTTGGATCCTGAGACCTGGCGGCGTTCGATGCCTTCTATTACCCCCACGCCATGTGCCGGGTATACGGCCAGATCCCCACTCTTGAACTCAAAACTCGGTGCCTTCGGCATTACATTACCTTTCAAATATGGGGTTGATTTGTAGTACTTGAACTGAGGTTATTATAGCACTTGATAGGGTTTTTAGCAAGGTCTTAACAAAGGAATAAGTGTTTATCTCTCTATAGGCATGATCAATGAGAATAAAGTTCGCAACATCTTATTATTGCTGTGGATATCCTGATCGAAGAAGCCCCTGTTATATCAAAAGCATGTGTTGGGGTTAATTTATTATTATAAAGGGCGCTTGAAAATACCTGAGTGTGGGCTATAATCTCATTGAAAGCTTTATAGAATGAAAGGAGTGTATTATGCCGGTAAAAGCAGAGGGAGAGAAGTTCAGATGCAACCTATGCGGAAATGAGGTGCATGTCACAAAGGCGGGAGGCGGCACGCTTGTCTGCTGTGGCGAGGAGATGGAGCTCATGGAGGGATAGGCATCGTGATATTGTTTCCTTAAAAGTCCCGGAAGCTTAAGCCTCTCTTGAAGAGATTAGCTCTTGGGACTTTTTTTTATTTAGGCTATAATAAGGATACAGATGTATACTGTAGAGAAATAAGATTTAAACAAGGAGGTTGGAAATGAGTAAACACTCAAAGAGTACCACGAAAAAGGCCATAGACTCGGCCAAGGATCCGTATCTTAATGTGGAGGCACCCGCGGATAATTCTATATGTTCGGGTTGCGAGGCTTTGTTCCATAATAAGCACTGGCGTTTTCCCGAAGAGGAGGAACTTAAAGAACTCAAGGGTGCTCCAAGGGTGAGTTGTCCTGCCTGCAAAAAGATAAGCGACGGCTACGCGGGCGGATATGTCACGATCAAGGGCGATTTCCAGAAAGAGCATAAAGATGAACTTATAACCCTTATAAAGAAGAACGAGGAGCGGGCCATGAACAACAATCCGCTTGACCGTATAGTGGAGCTTAACACCGATGGTGACGAGATAGAGCTTACCACCACGACGGATAAATTCGCCCAGCGTATCGGCAGGATACTGAATAAGGCCTATAAGGGTGATGTCGAGTATAAATGGAGTGATGACGAGCGTTTAGCTCGTGTTATTTGGACGAGGTAGGGTTATGACTGAAGCAAGGTTATGGGAGTCGGCTCCTGGCGGCAAGGTAAAGTGCAGCCTATGCAGCTTCCGCTGTGTTATAAGCGAGGGCAAGCGAGGCATCTGCGGCGTTCGCGAGAACACCGGCGGCGTGCTGAACTCGCTTAACTATGGGCGTGTCGTGGCGCGCGGCATGGACCCGATCGAGAAAAAGCCGCTCTTTCATTTTCTTCCCGGCACTGAGTCCTACTCCATCGCAACGGTGGGCTGCAACTTCCGTTGCCTTCACTGCCAGAACTCGGATATCAGCCAGATGCCCAAGGATCTTAAGATAATAACAGGCGAGCACATAAAGGCCGATAGTATAGTTGCTGAGGCTGATGCTCTTTTCGCGAGGAGCATCGCATATACATACACGGAGCCCACGATATTCTATGAGTTCGCATACGACTGCATGGAACTCGCGGTGAAGAAAGGGCTTAAGAATATTTTTGTCACCAATGGTTATATGACAGAGGAATGCCTTGGTACGCTCAAGGGACTTCTTCACGCGGCCAACGTTGATGTTAAGAGCTTTAATGACAAGACATACAAGAAGGTTTGCGGTGCGCGCCTTGAGCCGGTGCTTAAGAGTGTTGAGCGCATGCGTGATATGGGCATCTGGGTCGAGGTCACGACACTTATTATCCCGACCATAAATGACAGCGAAGAGGAGCTTCGGGAGATCGCCAAGTGGGTAGCCTCGATAGACCCGGGTATGCCTTGGCATGTCAGCGCCTTTTATCCCGCGTATAAGATGATGGATCTGCCGCCGACCGATCCGAAGACAGTTGAAAGGGCCCGTGAGATAGGACTCAGTGAGGGGCTACGTTATGTCTACACAGGCAACATCCGCCATGGCTCGGGCGAGAACACGGTGTGCCACAGCTGTGATGAGCTGCTTATTGAGCGCAGCGGCTATGCCATACTCGCAAACAATATCGAAAACAGAGCCTGTCCCAAGTGTAAGTCCCCGACGAATGGTGTCTGGGAGTAAGTGTGGTTGATTATTTCCGCGTTATCTGATTAAATTAAAGGCCTTCGGTAACATCCGAAGGCCTTTTTTATTGTTGAGTTAAATGAGTTTTTTAATTTGAGTAGAAGTTGTTGCAGCCCGGTGTTTTAATAGAAGCCATTAGGAACAGCCTGTGGCTGCTTTGGCGGTGGAGAGGTGAAAATATGTTGGCAGAGTTCAGTATAACCCCGATAGGCAAGGGCGTGAGCGTTAGTGCTTATGTCGCAAGAAGCATGGACATAATCGACAAGAGCGGGCTTCCATATAAGGCAGGCCCGATGGGCACCTGCGTCGAGGGCGAGTGGGACGAGGTGATGGCGCTCATGAAAAAATGCCTTGATGCTATCATGGCCGACTGTGAGAGAGCCTCTGTTTCCATAAAAATAGATTATAGGCAGGGTAAGACCGATGCTCTTACGGGTAAGCTCAAGAGCGTTGAGGAAAAACTGAATAGAGAGATAAAAAAATAGGAAGGAATTTTTTAAATTGTTAAAGTTAACTTTGTTTATGCATATCATGGCGGCGTTGTTCTGGGTCGGGGGGATGCTTTTCCTGACGCTTGTCATCGCGCCGTTCTTATCGACTTTGGAGCCCGCTAAAAAAAGCGAGATATATAAGATAGTGGGAACCAAGTTCCGCTTCTACGGCTGGATAGCCATAATAATACTTATTGTTACAGGCCCCCTGAACCTTTATTACATGGGCGTGCCTTTTAGCTCTTTGTTCGACCCGGCCTTTCACGGCACACCTTATGGAAGGGCTGTCATGATGAAGCTCGGCTTTGTCGTTCTGCTCGTGCTCTCAAGTCTTTTTCATGATTTTTATCTTGGGCCAAAGGCAAGAGGTAACCGCAAGCTCTCAAGGTACGCCATGATATTCGGCCGCTCGAACCTGGTCGTCGCGATACTTATCGTTATATTCGCCGTCTTCATGCGAACCGGAGGCTAGGCTGCCTAGGGCAGTATCCGTAGCTTCAGCGGAGATGTAAGCTGTAGTTTCAGCGGAGGTATAAATAGTAGCTTTAGCGGAGATAGAAATGGTTCATAAATTCGATCCGAGTAAACTTGAAAAGCTTTTACGTGACGACCGTCTCGGCTCGATCGGCCCTGCCGAGCTTTTGGGCGAGGAGGGGCTCACAGGTGGCATGAGCTTTCTTGATATAGGCTCGGGCCCGGGGTTTTTCACCTTACCGGCCGCAAAGCTGGTCGGCGAGAAGGGACGTGCCTTCGCCCTTGAGGTACAAGTTGAGATGGCCGATGCTTTAAGGGATCGCATTACAACAGAGAAGAACATTGAGGTTATCATGAGCAACGGCAGCGAGATAGCGCTTCCTGACGCGAGCATTGACTTTGCCCTCGCGGTCTTTGTTCTGCATGAGGTGGATGAGTTGAAGGCTACCCTGGATGAGACAAAAAGGGTCTTGAAGCCGGGCGGAAAGTTTTTGGTGATAGACTGGGAGAAGCTGGAGCAGGAGATGGGCCCTCCCATGGAGGATCGTCTCTCGTTTGATGATTGCATGACCGCGCTCAGGGAGGCGGGCCTTGTCATCACAAAGGAAGGCAAGCATAACATCTCCAACTATAAGATAAAGGCCGAGCGGCCATAATATCATCAAAAGGCGGTAACCTTAAATGGATATAACCGTTAACAGCACAACACTTAGCCTCACCCGAGGCGACATCACAACAGAAAAGGTAGAGGTTATCGTAAACGCCGCTAACGAAGGGCTACGCGGGGGCGGTGGAGTGGACGGCGCCATACACACGGCGGGCGGGCCGAGTATTATGGATGAATGCCGCAGGATAGGGCGCTGCCCGACCGGCACCGCCGTTCTAACCGGAGGCGGCAACTTGTCCGCGAGTTACGTCATCCACACCGTTGGGCCGATATACAGCGGCGGAACAAGGAGCGAAGAGGAGCTTCTTCAGGGTGCTTATCACAGCAGCCTGACCCTTGCCAAGGAGAAGGGTTTGAAGTCGGTGGCCTTTCCCTCCATCAGCACCGGCGTCTATGGCTACCCCATAAAGGACGCATCCGTCATAGCCCTTAAAACGACGATCGATTTCATAAAGGAAAACCCGAACGCATTCACGCTTGTCAGCTTCTGTCTCTTTTCAGACAGGGACTTAGCTGTCTACACCGAAAGCCTAAGGGAGCTTACGGGTAGTTGACGTACACCCATTTCTGGTAAATAATCAAAGTAGCGGCTCGTGCCGTTCATCATCGATCCTCATCCCGTGTAATACCCGAAAAACTCAATACGTAACTATACAAAATAACCTTAAAGCAGAAGGAGGAGTTATGAAGGTACTTGTGGTTTTTTACTCGATGTATGGCCATGTCTTCAAGATGGCCGAGGCCGCGGCTGTTGGCGTGAAGCTTGTCGAAGGCATTGAGGTGGTGGTAAGACGGGTCCCGGAGACCCTGAGTGATGAGATACTCGAGGAGATGGGCGCGCTTAAGGCAAAGGAGAAGATGGAGAAGATACCTCTCTGTGCGCTTGATGAGCTTAAGGAGGCGGACGGTATCATCTTCTGTACCCCGACGCGTTTCGGTAACATGTGCGGCCAGATGCGCCAATTCCTGGACTCAACAGGAGGGCTCTGGATGGATGGCGCACTGGTCGGCAAGCCCGGAAGCGTTATCACAAGCAGCAACACCCAGCACGGCGGTCAGGAGTCCACCATCCTTAGCTTTCACAACACGCTCTTGCACCACGGCATGGTCGTTGTGGGGCTTCCCTATTCATT